>CAZMWO010000280.1:0-5056 GCA_964569565.1 uncultured bacterium
ATAATGTCGCCTGAAAAGTTTTTGAAGACAATCTTCGAATCGCTTCGGATTGATTTGTCAGAATTGATACGGGGAAAAAGCACGCTGCGGGCAGTTCGCAATTCCTGCATCATGCTCCAGGAAGCTTGTCTGATCGTCTGCTGAGCATCGCTTATCGCAAAAATCCTGCCCTGGTATTCCCGCTGCAGGAAAAACCAGTGGCCGACAATGCCGCCAATGAAAGCCAGAATGGCTGAAGCTACTATGATTTCCACCAGAGTTATGCCGCATTTGCGAGTTAATGATTTAAAGCGATGGTACATATACATATAGCCTGTAGATCATGTTCTGTTTATTTTCGACCCATGAGATGTGAATGCCGACACTTTTTATCTCGTCGCCATCGCCGAAGCTGACATTGCTGACCGACAAAGAATAACGAAAGTCATGCTGGGCAAGGTAGCTGTAGAATTCAGGCATGTTGCCCTGATTGATATTCTTTGCGCCGGCGCTGGAACCGCCATTATTGATAAATGGCCCGAAGAATGTGCCGGAGGGAGCGTCATAAAGAGCAACTCCGGGCAGTGAAACTTCGACAATATCCTCAAAAGGCATAACCATGAGATGCTGGGCAATGCGGCGTGCAACGCTGTTGGCAAAACTGTAATTGCGGGTTTTAAAAACTGCCTGACCTGTTGTCGAAAACATATTCATTGCCGGAATGAAAATTACCACTGCAATACTTATGGAAATTACTATTTCGAGCAACGACAGGCCTGTTTTTTTCACTGGCGTTGCTCCTTCTCGGCAGCATTGGCAGGCTTTCTGGTGAGAATCAGAATGCGGTCAGGGTAGAGAGCCTGATAAGTGTTGATAAGAGTTTCAGCTTCGGCCTTTTTGCCGGTATCATGCAGAAAATTTGCGTATTCTTCAGCAACCGACGGATCTTTTGCCAGCTCGAGTTCACGGTTGAAGTGCTGTTCTGCTCTCCTGTTGTCCAGCTGGGCGGCCGCAGTTCTGGCCAGCAGCAGATTGGCGTGTCGGACAGTCGGGTCGATGCTGAGCGCCTTTTCAAGAGCGGTTCTGGCACCCTGATAATCTTTGATATGGAGTCGGCAATAACCTGCGCGGTACAGCGCCAGCTTGTGATCCGGCATCGTTGCCAACGCATCTTCGAACAGTATGAGAGCTTCAGAATAGCGGTCTCTTGTCAGATAAAGCTCACCCATGCGGTAGTCCTTGTCAGCACCGAGGTGGCGCTCAGTAATCTTTTCTCTGGTTGTCGCGTCGGTCCAGTGTGAGGGCAGCTTGCCCGCATTTTCCGGTAGACCGCTTCGGGTAACGGTATCTGAAGTGAGCCACTTCGAAATCCCAGTGGCCAGAAGAAAAATGGTCGTCAGCAGGAACAGCACAAACAACGCCGATTGATTCGTTTCTATGAGCTTCTTAAAAGCCGGAATAAAAGCTGATGGAGCTTCTTTGTTTTTTGCATCGGCTGGCGGAGCCGTTTTTGTTCTTGCCCCATGAATTGTCGGTCGTATCGGCTTATCGGGCAATGTTTCTGAGACAATGTCTGGTTGAGCAACCGGGTCCGGTGCCTCGGCTATTGCCAGTGCCGGTATTACAACAGGCGCTGCGATTGTTGCAGTATCAGGCAGCAGAGGGGTGTGCGGGAGTTGTCCGAACAGAATGTGACGAAACTCGGTAAAGGTTTCGCGGTTAAGCGCAGAGCCATCATTCGTTGCACCCTGTTCAAGGATGGTTGAGACTTTCAGCTGGTCTGCCGGTCGCACCAGAAAGGCAAGATTGATGAGATCAGTCTGTTCCCATGAGCGTGCTGTAAGGAAATATTGAAACGCTTCTGCATCTATATGCAGACCGGTTCTAGCTGCCAGATAAACTGCGACTGAACCTCTGGAATCTGCACAGTAAATCTGCGGAAGCAGTGTCACGGTAAGTTCGTCGCCCGCAAGCTGTTTTAAAAGATCGATGAATTGTTCTTCGAGAGGAGCTCTACAGGCAGATTCGATTAACGTGGCCAGTTTTCCGGTCCGTTCCGTCGATTTTTCAGGGGTGCTCAAAAGAACCAGAAGCAGCGAATACACAAGCGAGTGTCTGTCGGCCGCGAAACAGTCAGGATGGGCATCGTGAACCAGCTGGCGAAGTTGTATCCAGCCTGTCCGATTCGCGAGTAAACCATTTTCTCGCAGCAGCGCATCAGCGAGTTCATAAAACTTCTGTCTGGTTTCTTGCATCATGCCGCCGGTATATTTCGAATTACTGCACCAGTCTGTCGAGACTGTCTAAATATACTAACACAACGGCAGTATTTCAGGCAAAAACAGAATTATTGTCCGATGCCTTTTGCGTAAGAATATGTTTCACGGGCAAACTGGTCGATATTCTTGCTTTTGGGAACCAGCAACTGCTTCGCTACCATTTCTTCCTGGGTGGTGAGCTTGATGCCAAGGCACATTTTAAGCTTCAGTCCATAGCGCCGGGTTTCTTTGGGAGCTTTGGTATCCTGAACGAATGAACTCCAGGACTGGTCGAGCCGTTTGGAATAGGGACCGCAGTTGTAGGCACATCCGGCCATGATCAGCTTGTCGAGGCTGGGCTTGCCAGCGACTTTGCCTTTGTTGAAGATGTTGCCGAGAAATTTGGCACCACCTGCGATATTCTGTTTGGGATCGTGCGGGTTGACTCCGAGCCCTTTGGCTGTATTGGGCATCAGCTGCATGAAACCAAGTGCACCGCAGCTGCTGGTGATGGTGCTGCCATTTGTCTTCTGGTGAACACCGTTGCTTTCTATGTAGATAATAGCCTTAAGGAAGGCTTCCTGAGTGACTTTTTCGCCATACATGTTGGTAACATTTGGAAAATTCCAGCTCTGGGCGATCTGATTACCATTAGCCAGCCAGCTTTTGAACTGCGGTGATTTGGAAGTGACACGACCGCTGACATTCAATGGTCTGGCTGCGGGTGCCGGCACATTCGAGGACGGCGTGGTTGTCGTTGAACCACCTGCAGACGTGTTGCCGGTGCTGCTTCCCGGCAGGCTGAGGCCCGGCGGCAGTGGCGGTCTGATGGCCGGGTCTATTTTAATATACATTTTGAGCAGCCGGTTGGTGAGTTCGATAAGCTTGAGTCTTATCTGCAGGGCCTGGCTGTTGACCGAATTCAGGCTTCCATTGATCATGAATCGGGAAGGATTGGCTGCCATCTGTTTAACCAGAGTGCTGTATTTGGCTCTGGTGGCGGCAAGAAGCGCCAGAGCCTGGCTCAGTTCGTCAAGCTCAGAGTCAATATCATAAGCAGTTCCGACGACAGTTGCATCAGCGCTGGCATCTATAACCAGCGTCGAGGTGTCGAAGGGCGAAGAGGCATGGACAGGCGATATGGCAATGGCGAGAATAAGGGCAGCAAACCCGAATATTCTATATTTCATAATTTCTCTCCAGACAGGCATATAAACAATAATACTAATTATACATGAAAAAGTTTTATCTGGCGCGACTAATGCGAATTTTTTCAGCAACACGCTGGCGGCGTTCCCTGAAATTATGATTTCGCGCCGATTTGTGCTATAATTCAGTGATCGATTTTACCGGAGAAAAACATTGCCCTGGACTATTCTCGTCATCGCAGGTTTTTGTGAAATTTTTTGGGCCCTTGGCCTGAAGGCATCAGAAGGCTTCGTCCGTTTCTGGCCGACAGTTTTCACTGTGACCACACTGGTTCTCAGCCTTTACCTGCTTTCGGTGTCTTTGCGCAGCATTCCCATCAGTACGGCTTATGTCGTCTGGACGGGCATCGGCGCAACCGGCACTGCGATAGCCGGTATTCTGCTGTATAACGAACCCGTCAGTCTCGCCAAAGTAGTCTGCCTGATACTCATCATCGGTGGAGTTGCCGGACTGCGCGTGCTGGGCTGAGATTAATCAGCAGCAAAGCGACTTTGTCGTAAGTTTTTTCAGCTCTGCAACCAATGACAGCTCATCGAAACTTTCGGCCTGCACAAAAAACCCGAGATCGCCAGCCTCGTAAACCAGCTGAGAGGGAAGCACCTGCTCGGGCCCGGCGCCGGCAATGAACGACCAGCGCCGGCCAAGTTTGCGACATTGCCAGATTCTTATCTGGTAGCTGTTCGCCAGACGCTCAAGGTCAAATGTAGAGATCTCGTTCGCCATTGCTGATCCTTTCGTAATAGCTCATCGTCAGGTCATACAGTTTTTTGCTGAACACAGAGGGAGTCTGCTTTTTAACTTCTTCGATCTCTTTGCGGATAACTTCTTCGCCGATCTTTCGGGTTTCTTCAGAGGCAAAGTCGTCGAGCCACTCGCGATAGGTCAGAATGGCGTTGAGCTTACAGAAATGCTTCTCGTGGCCCTTTTTAAGCAGATCCATGATCTGGTCTCCAGTGCGACCGCAGCGATAACCGGCAGTACAGAACGACGTGATTACGCCGCGTTTCGCGAGATCGCGAATCAGTTCTTCGAGCGACCGGGTGTCGCCGAGCATGAACTGCTGTTCATCGATATTCTGACAACCGCTGTTTTTCGCATAACCGCCGATGCCAATCACAGTAGACGCGTCTGTCTGAGTGCAGCCGACAAAGAGCACGTCATCGCGGATCTCTTTTCTTTCGCGCGCAGTAATGATGAGGCCGGTATAGGGCACGGCAAGTCTGATGAGAGTCACTATTTTTTTGAAATCTTCGTCTGAGACAAAGTATTGTTGATGATCAGCCTGTTTGAACAGTGGCGAATTGCTGGCGGGAGTTATGCGCGGGAAAGAAATGGTGTGTGGACCGACACCAAATCGCTGCTCAAGTTCGATAGCGTGATACAGAAGACCCATCAGGTCAAAGCGCCAGTCGTAAAGGCCGAAAAGACAGCCGATGGCGACATCGTCGATTCCGGCCTCATAAGCGCGATGGTGCACATAGAGGCGCCACTGGTAATTGCCTTTTATTGTGTCGGCCGGATGCAGTCTGCGATAGGTCTCGTGATGGTAGGTTTCCTGAAACACCTGATAGGTGCCGATTCCAACTTCGTGCAATTTGCGCAGATCATCG
>CAZMWO010000281.1:0-5045 GCA_964569565.1 uncultured bacterium
TCTCTGCTGAATTTCGGCCTACCTGCAAGGAGATGGTAAAGACATGGGAAAGGAAACGGAAGAGATCATCATGGCCGGCTTTGGTGGCCAGGGCATACTATTTTTAGGAAAAGTTCTGGCTGAAACTGGCATGATGACAGGGCAGAACGTCTCGTGGATTCCGGCTTACGGGCCCGAAATGCGCGGCGGCACTGCCAACTGCTCGGTGGTCATTTCTAAACACGAGATCGCTTCGCCGATAGTTACTGAACCCGACACTCTTATTGCGATGAATATTCCGTCGGTCGCCAAGTTCATCGATAAGATCAGACCGGGCGGCACCCTGATCTACAACTCATCACTGATCGATCAGAAAGAATTTCGCTCTGACATCAAAGTCTGCGCTGTTCCCGCCAACCAGCTTGCAGTCGAGGCCGGCAGCGATAAAACGGCAAATGTAGTTATGGCTGGCGCTTATGCCCGGTTCAGTGATATGATGAATTTCGACGCCTTTCTCAAGGCATTTCCGAGTCTGGTGCCCGCCAAGAAGAAAGATTTGCTCGAAATCAATCTGGCAGCACTCAAAAAAGGTTATGATTGCGCGAACAGCGCGCATTGACCATATTCCGGAGGGAAGACAAAATGTCAAAATGGGTTATCAATGAAAATCTCTGCAAGGGCTGCGGAATCTGCATTTCGCGCTGTCCTCTCAAGATTCTTGCTTTTGCCGATCATCTTACGGCCAAGGGTGTGCATCCCGCTGCCATGACTGACGAAGCCAAGTGCACCAGCTGTGCCATCTGCGCCAGAAGCTGCCCTGATGTCGCAATCGAAATTTACAAAGAAGAAAAATAAGGAGTTGAGCAATGGCTGAAAAGGTACTGATGAAAGGGAATGAAGCTATCGGCGAAGCAGCTGTGCGCGCTGGTTGCAGATACTATTTCGGTTATCCGATTACTCCGCAGTCTGAACTGCCGGCTTATCTGTCAAAGCGCCTGCCCGAAGTCGAAGGCGTTTTTGTGCAGGCCGAGAGCGAAGTCGCTGCAATAAATATGGTTTATGGCGCAGGCAGCGCCGGCGCCAGAGTTATGACCTCGAGCTCGAGCCCCGGCGTCAGCCTCAAACAGGAAGGCATCTCTTATATCGCCGGTGCCGAAATTCCCTGTCTGCTGGTTAACGTCGTTCGCGGCGGCCCCGGCCTTGGTAACATCGCTCCGGCTCAGTCAGACTATTGGCAGGCAACCCGCGGTGGCGGCCATGGTGATTATCGCACTCTCGTGCTCGCCCCTAACTCAGTTCAGGAAATGGCCGACATGACCGTTGCCGGTTTTGAATTCGCCGACCGTTTCAGAAACCCGGTTCTGCTGCTCTCTGACGGCGTTCTCGGCCAGATGATGGAACCGGTAACCCTGCCAGACCCGATCGATTACGATGTTAACTCGAAGAAGTGGGCGCTCGGCTACAAAGGCAAAGACAGGTCAGAAAGAAACCTCTGCACTTCGATTTTCCTCGATGTCGATGAACTCGAAGAACACAACTGGCACCTCTACCAGAAGTATCAGGTAATGACAGACCTGTTCAGCAAGGGCGAATACAAAGATTTTGCCGTTGAAGAACATCTCTGCGATGACGCCGAGATCATTCTCGTCGGCTATGGCATCATCTCGCGCATTCTCAAGACCGTCGTCGAAAAATGCCGCAAGCGCGGCATCAAGGCCGGTCTGATTCGCCCGAAAGTGCTCTGGCCCTTCCCCTCACAGGTATTCGAAAGACTTCAGCAGACTACCAACAACTTCCTGGTTGTCGAAATGTCATGCGGACAGATGGTTGAAGATGTCAAACTTGCAGTCAACGGCAAGAAACCGGTATATTTCTTTGGCAGAACCGGCGGCACCATCCCCTCTGATTTCGAAATCCTCAACGAAGTCGACAAGATTGTCAGACCCGACTGAAAGGAGCCAGGATAAATGAAACAGGTATTTACCAGACCACAGAGCTTGAGCAAGAAACCTTTCCACTACTGTCCCGGCTGCGATCACGGCGTAGTTCATCGCCTGATTGCCGAAGTCATCGACGAACTCGAAATAAAAGACCGCACCATCGGCGTTGCGCCGGTTGGCTGCTCGGTTTTTGCCTATGATTATTTCGACCTTGATTTCAACCAGGCGGCGCACGGCCGCGCGCCGGCGGTTGCCACCGGTATAAAACGCGTAAGACCAGGCTCGATCGTATTCACCTACCAGGGTGACGGCGATCTCGCCGCTATCGGCACCGCAGAAATCATTCATGCCGCCAATCGTGGCGAAAACATCACTGTGGTATTCATCAACAATGCCATTTACGGCATGACCGGCGGCCAGATGGCCCCGACCACGCTGGTCGGCATGAAAACCCAGACTTCGCCCTATGGCCGCGATGCCTCGACAGCCGGCAACCCGATTCGCATGAGCGAAATCATTGCCACTCTCGAAAGCCCGGCTTACGTTACCCGCGTAACCGTAAACAACCCCGCCAATCTGATGAAGACCAAGAAAGCCATTTACAACGCTTTCAAGCTGCAGAAAGAGGGCAAAGGTTTCAGCTTCGTCGAAGTGGTATCGATCTGCCCGACCAACTGGGGCAAAAAGCCGGCTGATTCTCACAAATGGCTGACCGAGAACATGTTGCCGGTCTTCAAACTGGGTACTTTCAAAGATACCCACGGCGTCGAAAAATCCTGACAGCTAGCAATAACACCCTAGGAGGCGTATATGTCGTCAAAAGTTGAAAGAATTATTCTGGCAGGTTTCGGGGGCCAGGGCATACTATTTCTGGGAAAGGTGCTGGCTGAAACCGGTATGCATGCCGGCAAGCACGTATCCTGGATTCCGTCATACGGCCCCGAAATGCGTGGTGGCACGGCAAACTGCTCGGTAATTCTTTCCGAAAATGAAATTGCCTCGCCCATGGTCACCGTTCCTGATACGGTTATTGCCATGAACAGGCCTTCGGTTGCCAAGTTCAACCTCAAGATCAAGGCCGGCGGCATGCTCATGTATAACTCTTCTCTGATCGAACGCCAGGAATTCCGCGATGACATCAGACTGGTCGAAATTCCGGCCAGCGAAATCGCTGAAGAACTCGGCAATCCGCGCGTTGCCAACCTGGTTATGGCCGGAGCCTATTCGAAGTTCAGCAAGCTCATTACTTATGATGATCTCGTCGCTGCTCTACCCGGCTTAATGCCTGGCGGAAAGAAGGAAATGCTTGAGATCAACCAGGCTGCCTTCAAAAAGGGCTTCGACTACGTTGAAGAAAAGAAATACATGTTCGGTCGCTACGTTTATTCGGTGTTCAAAGGCATCTGAAACTTGTCTGCCGACTGTCAGTAAAAAGATTGCGAGGGGGCGCAGCTTCTGCGCTCCCTCTTGTTAACTCCGGAGGTTGCATTGTCAAAATCTAAAGCTGTTCCTGAATCAATCAAAATCGTCATCGATGCGCTCAAAGACAAAAAGGTCGAAGATCTTGTCGTTCTCGACCTTACCGGCCTGGTGCCCTATACCGATTACTTCATAATCGGCTCCGGCAACAGCAGCACGCATGTGCAGACGCTTGCCGATACCGTGGCAAAACTCATCAAGGTCCCCAATGTTGGTGGGGTCAGGCTTGAATCAGACCAGGCCGCAAACTGGATCCTGATCGACGGCGGTGATTTCGTGCTGCATATCTTTCAGCCCAAGGCCCGCAAATTCTACAATCTCGAAGACCTCTGGGAAGACGCTCCACAGATCGAGGTGTGATAGATGGTTCCGCATGCCCGCGTAATCGAACCTTCACTCGAAGGCACTCTCGACGCAGACAACCGTCATCGTCTAGAACGCGTTCTTCGCCTGCGCGAAGGCGATGAATTCGTGATCACCGATGGCTGCGGCCACGAAGCCACCGCGGCCCTCGGTCGCAACGGCTCGTATCGGGCCAGCGAGTGGCAGTCGCCAGGCCGCGAACCGGCGCTTAAAGTCACGGTTTTTGCCGCAATCTCGAAGGGCGAACGCTTTGAATGGCTCATCGAAAAAGCGGTCGAAATGGGCGCTGTCAAGATCGTGCCACTGCTTGCCGAGCGCTGCATCGTCAAACACCCCGGTTCTGCCAAAGTCGAACGCTGGCGCAAGATCGCGGCTACCGCCATGATTCAGTGCGGCGGCTGCCTGCTGCCAGAAGTCGCTGAACCGGCGTTACTCGCAGACTTGCCGGCTCCAGGCGCCGATACCACACCGATTCTGCTGCACGAAGAAGCTCTCTCGGTTTCACTGCACGAATTGCCGGTTGATCCCGGCCGCAGCTCGATCTGGTTGGCCTCAGGTCCCGAAGGCGGCTTCTCAGACCGTGAAGTGAACCTGCTGCTTGATAAAGGCTGGCAGCCAGTCTGGCTTGGCCGCCGTCTGTTCAAGACCGACACCGCCCCGACTATCGCTCTTGCCAACCTTCTCGCCCGCAGCTGGTTCGGCTGATTTTTATAAAAATATGTTGTGTCTGCCGCTTCAGCGGCCGAAAGGATCTGACCATGGGAAAATGCAAATGCGGCAAAAGTAAAAAAGACAAGTGCGACGGCAGCTGCAAAAAAGACAAGAAAAAAGACAAAAAGAAAGACAAAAAAGACAAGAAAAAGTAGCCTGTAACCCCCTCGCACAAAGCCACCGAGCCACAAAGAAGACCGGACAAAGCAGCCAGTCCGCAGATTTCGCCGATTACACCGATTTATCTGATATCCTTTTTCGTGCTCACCTGCCTTGCGAAGCTTCAACGAATGCTGGTTACGCTCTATCCTGTCATTCTGCGCGTAGCGAAGCGAAGTCGCAGAATCCATTTCCAGATGCCCGCCCAATCAGAGAATATAGGCCCGCTCAACAGCCAGTCCGCAGATTTCGCCGATTACACCGATTTATCTGATCTTCTTTTCATTCTCGGCTGCCCTGCGTAGCCTTGGCGAAGCAGGGTGCTCATGTTCGTAATCGTGCTAGTCCTCTGTCACATTTGATTGTGGAGTTAGCTGGCGAAGGATAAGCACCTGGTATAAAAATCATACAAGG
>CAZMWO010000282.1:0-247 GCA_964569565.1 uncultured bacterium
TGATCTTGCGGATCATCTTGCCACCCGGGCCGATAACGTTGCGAATTTTTTCGGGGTCGATTTCGATGGTGACGATTCTAGGCGCAAACTGCGAAAGCTCGGGGCGCGGAGCCTGAATTGCTTCATTCATCTTGCCGAGAATGTGCAGACGGCCTTCTTTAGCCTGCTGCAGAGCATTCCGCATGATTTCGAGAGTTACGCCGGTGATCTTGATATCCATCTGCAGGGCAGTTACACCATGACTGGT
>CAZMWO010000282.1:257-5029 GCA_964569565.1 uncultured bacterium
GAAATGGTCTTCGTCGCCGAGAATATCGCTGAGAACCTTGTAATTTTCGCCTTCTTTGATCAGGCCCATGGCGATACCCGCCACCGGAGCCTTGATCGGAACGCCGGCATCCATCATCGCCAGACTGCCGGAGCAGACTGAAGCCATCGACGAACTGCCGTTGCTTGACATAATTTCGCTGACCATGCGAATTGTGTAAGGAAATTCGCTCGCCTCAGGAATTACATGCTTGAGCGCGCGCTCAGCCAGGGCACCGTGACCGATTTCGCGACGACCGGGGCCACGCATCGGCTTGGATTCACCAACAGAGAACGGCGGGAAGTTGTAGTGCAGCAGAAAGCGTTTTTTGTATTCGTCGTCGAGACCGTCGATGATCTGCGAATCACCACTGGCACCCAGGGTGACAATGCCAAGCGACTGAGTCTGACCGCGATTGAACAGGGCCGAGCCATGCGTGCGCGGCAGGAAACCTACTGCGCAGCTGATCGGGCGAATATCACGCATTCCACGATTATCGATACGATGGGTATCTTCGAGAATCATGCGGCGCATTTCGGTGTAGATGGTCGATTCAAGAATACGCTTGGCGGCTTCGTGCTTGTCGCCGGCGACTTCTTCGCCGAAGCGGGCAACCAGCTGCTCATCAAGTTTCTGATCGATTTTGCGGAATTTTTCGACGCGCTCGATTTTTTCGGGGGTGCAGAGGGTGTCTTTGATATCGCCCATCAGCGATTTTACGACTTCTTCTACCTCGTTTTCGGGTGCCGGCTCGGGCACGACAGTCTTGGGCTTACCGGCTCTGGCAGCGAGTTCTTTCTGAGAAGCGGCGAGCTTTTTGATGTTTTCGTGAGCGAAGCCGAGAGCTTCGATTAGTTCTTCTTCAGATACTTCTGAAGAACCGCATTCTACCATGGTGATGGCTTCGGCAGTGCCGGCTACTACCATTTCGATAGTGGCAACATCAGCCTGGTCAGGCGAAGGATTCAGCACGAGTTTGCCATCAACCTTGCACACACGAACTGCGGCGATGGCGTCGAGCATCGGAACTTCAGAGACCATCAGTGCACAGCTGGCGGCGTTCATCGCCAGGATATCGACCTGATTAACCTTGTCATACGAAAGAACGTATGATACCAGCTGCAGATCGTTGTGATAATGCTCGGGGAACATCGGGCGCAGCGGGCGGTCGATCAGACGGCAGGTAAGAATTTCTTTGGTCGTCGGGCGGCCTTCGCGCTTGAAGAAGCCACCGGGAATCTTGCCGGCGGCGTAAGTTTTTTCTGAGTAATCGACGGTCAGCGGCAGGAAGTCGCAGCCTTCGCGAGCTTCTTTGCTGGCCACAACGGCGGCAAATACCACAGAATCGCCACTGCGAACGACGACGGCACCTGAGGCCTGGTTGGCCAGTGCGCCAGTTTCGAAGGCAATGCTGTGACCGTTCAAATCACATGCTACTATTTCAATTTTCTGCATTATTTCCCCTTAGCGGCGCAGGCCGAGTCTCTGAATCAATGCCTGATAGCGTTCGGCACTCTTGTTTTTGAGATAGGCGAGATGGCGTTTGCGGGCGCCGATCATCTTGAGCAGGCCGCGGCGGGAATGGTGATCCTTGGGATTCTTCTCAAAATGTGACGAAAGATTGTTGATTCTTTCGGTGAGCAGGGCAACCTGAACTTCAGGTGAGCCGGTGTCTTTGTCAGACAGTTTGTAATCTTCGATTACCTTTACTTTTCCTTCTTTGGTGATAGTCATGGAAAACTCCTGATAATTATCGTTGTAGAACCAAGCATCGCCACTTTGGGTCGACCCTAGATCTACATACGGGCAAGATTATACCACAATTACCGCCTGCGGGCAAAGAATTAATGGCCGGCGAAGTTGACAAAAATGCGGCACTGCGCTATCGTGAAGCGGGAAAACGGAATTGTGCCGTTTTTCATTTACCCGGCGCCAGAATAACGCGCCGTTCGGCTGCCAGGCAGCTCAACAACAAGCTTTAAGGATTACAGATGCAAACCGTTTCGATCGAAAAAATGACCTATGGCATAGATTCTCTCGCGCACGCTGATGATGGCAAGGTAGTTTTCCTGCCTTACGGCGCGCCCGGCGACAAGGTCAACGCCAACATAACAGAAGATAAAGCCGACTATCTGCGCGGAGAAATAACCGAGATCATCGAACAGTCTCCCGACCGGCGCACTTCCCCATGCCCGAATTTTCCAGAATGTGGGGGATGCCACTGGCTGCACATCAAGACCGAATCGCAGCGTCGCGAAAAGGAAGATGTGCTCGATTTCATTCTCAAGCCACTCGCACCCGGGCGCATCTACCCGATGGAACCTCTGCCTGACCGTGGTTATCGCAATAAAATGGAGCTCAAACTGGCTGTAGTCGGTGACAAGGTAATTCTCGGCAATTACAAGTATCGCTCGCACGACGTGGTGCCGATGCGCGGCTGCATTGTGCAGTGTTCCGCCAACCTGGCGATTTACGAGCAGCTCGATGCACATATGAACAACCCGCAGCAGCGCGCACTGGCTGAAAACACAAAAAGCATCGTGGTGCGAACTCTAGACCCGCAGCAGCATTGTGCCTTTTATCTAAATTCGCCGCCGACGCCCGACATGCTCGCATCGATGCAGGAATTTTTCGACCGCACCGAAACGCTCAGCCGTCTTGAAGCGCATTCTGACATGGGCAACCACCTTACGCTGGTTCGCGAAAAAGGCATGTTCAACTTCATGAAGCGCAACTGGCGCATCTCGGTCAATTCCTTTTTTCAGAACAATCTGGAAGGCGCCGAAGCCATTCTACACACACTCATCTCTCAGTATCAGGCCTATCAGCACAAGGGCAAATTCATTGACCTCTACTGCGGCTGCGGCACCCAGACGTTTCTGCTAGAATCGATGTTCGAAGAGGTCTATGGCGTAGAGAGCAACATCTCTTCATACCAGGATGCCCTCGCCTTTCAGAAAACGCGCTCGAATTCGAAGGCCAGATTCATTTGCCGCAAAGCCGAGACCATATTCAATACGCCAATGACCAAGGGTGTAATCGCGGCTCTGCATCTGAATCCTCCGCGCACCGGCATATCGCAGCGCGTCATGCGCGGCCTGTCAGGCATCAAACCACGCATCATCTCCTATCTGTCGTGTAACCCGATGACCTTCAGGCGCGATGCCAAATTCATCAAGCAGATGGGCTATAAACTCGAAAGTGTCTATTCATTCGACCTTTTCCCCGGCACCTTTCACATGGAGACACTGAGCATCTTCTCAAGAGGCCAGTAAATTGCTGCAGAACCCGGCAGAAAGACTCTCTCTCAACCGCATTCTGATAATCGAGGACGAACCCGATATCAGCGATTTTCTCTATGAGACGCTCTCTCTGACGGGTTACGAAGTCGCTCAGGCTTATGACGGCATCGAAGGCCTTGATAAAATCGAAGAGTTCAAACCCAACATGGTTCTGCTCGACATCATGATGCCGAGAATGAACGGGCTGGAAGTCTGCCGGCGGATTCGGGCCAGTGAGAGTATGCGTTCGATACGCGTCATCTTCATTTCGGCAAAGGGTTCGCTCGAAGAAAAGCTCGAGGGATTTCAGGCCGGTGCCAGCGACTTCATTGTCAAACCATTTTCGAGCAGCGAACTGCTCGCCCGTATTGAAGCTCATCTCCGCATCGATACGCTGGCGCGCGACCTTGAGCTGTCAGAAACCAGATATCGCCAGCTGATCGAGCATTCCCCCGATGGAATCCTGCTTTTTTCAGACGACAGAAAGCTGTTGTTTGCCAATACGCGCTTCAAATCGATGATCAATATCAAAAGCGAAACCCTCGAGACCGGCAGCACTCTCAAACAGCTTGGCGAAATTTCGCCGCTGTTCAAAGAGGTAGGTAACCTCGTAAAAAAAGTGCAGGAAACCCGGCTGATCGTAACCCGCACCGTTGCCACCAACTTTCAGCGGCACCAGCCTTCGGTTCTCGAAATCCGCGGCATCCCTTCCGAGCTGCCGGGGTCTCGGGTATCGATGGTTCAGGTGGTTCTGCGCGATGTTACCGAAAAACATAATATGGACAAGCTTCTGGCGCGAACCGAAAAAATCAATTCTCTCGGCATTCTGACAGCCGGCATTGCGCATGAAATAAACAACCCGCTCACCGGCATCTCAAATGCAATTCAGATGCTGCAGAAGGACTCGGTGAACCTTGAAAAGCGCCACGAAATGCTTGATCTGATTCTAGCCAATATCAGCCGGATTACCCGCATCATCGACGACCTTCGCGTCTTTTCACGACAGGAACGCCTTGATTCCGACAGATTCGACCTGATCCCGGCCATAGAAGAAACCCTCAAACTGCTGCGCTACCAGAGCGAGGGAAAACATGTTGAGATGCAGTTGCAGCATGACGGCCGCAGCTACCGCATTGAAGGCAGCAAAAGCCAGTTTCAGCAGCTGATGATCAACCTGCTGCTCAACGCCGCGCAGTCGATCGACGGTCAGGGCGGCAAAGTTAGAGTTGAACTGAACCAGGCGCAACTGCCGGTGGCATCAGCTCAGATTAAGATAATCGACAACGGTTGCGGTATTCCTGAAGAACAGCTGAACCAGATTTTCGACCCCTTTTTCACGACCAAGCGCGATTGGCACGGAACCGGACTGGGGCTGGCGGTATCACATCGCATAGTTCAACTGCTGAAAGGCACAATCGCAGTATCAAGCAAAGTCGGTCAGGGAAGTACTTTCACAGTTACCCTGCCCCTGCT
>CAZMWO010000283.1:0-5016 GCA_964569565.1 uncultured bacterium
GGTGCCCGTGGCACCGGTAAAAGCCACATATACAAAGAAATCAGCCCAAACAGCATTCTGGTCTCTGGTGGCCAGACAACAGTTGCCAATTTGTTTTATAACATGAGTTCGCGAAAAGTTGGTTTGGTGGGGCTTTGGGATGTAGTCGCATTTGACGAGGTCGCTGGCATATCGTTCAAGGACAAAGACGGTGTACAGATCATGAAAGATTTCATGGCCTCGGGCTCATTTTCTCGTGGCCGTGATGCCATAAGTGCTGATGCCTCAATGGTTTTTGTTGGCAATATTAACCAGAGTGTTGATCAGCTGGTTAAAACAGGGCATCTGTTTGCACCATTTCCAGAGGTGATGATCGACTCAGCTTTTTTTGATCGTCTGCATTGTTATATTCCTGGCTGGGAGATCCCGAAAATGCGCCCGGAATTCTTTACCAATCAGTTTGGTCTCATTGTTGATTACCTGGCTGAATGGTTCAGAGAAATGCGCAAGCGCACCTTTGCCGATGCAATCGATAAGTATTTCAAGCTGGGCAACAATCTTAATCAGCGCGATACTATCGCAGTCAGAAAAACAGTGTCTGGTCTGCTGAAGCTGTTATACCCGGCCGGCAATTATGACCGTGGCGCGGTAGAGCGTTGCCTGCGCTACGCCCTGGAAGCGCGCCGCCGCGTAAAAGAACAGCTGAAGAAAATTGGCGGTATGGAGTTTTTTGACGTTCATTTCAGTTACCTCGATGCTGAAACCATGGAAGAGTTCTTTGTCGGTGTGCCAGAACAGGGCGGTGGCACCCTTATTTCAGACTCACCATTAAAGCCCGGTTCACTACATACAGTGGCGGCCGGCAACAATGGTCATCTTGGATTATACCGACTTGAGCTTCAGGTTGTGGCCGGAAGTGGCAAACTCACCATCTCTGGTGTTGAATCAAATCCCAAAACCCGCGAAGCCATAAAAGTCGCTTTCGACTATTTTAAAGCCAACATGAATCGTATATCGGCTTCGGGAAAACCACTGGAACGAGATTATCACCTGCATCTGGTGGAAATGCACAATACCGGCGCGCCAGCGGCTTTGACTCTGGTCAGCTTTATTTCTCTCTGCTCAGGTTTGTTGGCAAGGCCTGTGCAAAGCAGCATGGTAATTCTCGGCAATATGAGCCTGGGCGGCTCAATCATACCAGGCGAAAACCTTGATGCGTGTCTGCAGATGGCATTCGATGCCGGTGCCAAGCGCTTGTTGTTACCCATGAGCAGCGTCAGAGATATACCCACCATCCCCGGCGAGCTATTCGCCAAATTTCAGACCAGCTTCTACGCCGACCCAGTCGATGCCGTAATCAAAGCATTAGGAGTTGAGTAAGAAAATAACAGATTCATTGTTGTCATTTCTTGTAAAACACTTTAAAGTTTGTTTAGTAATACTGAGAATGCTATTAAAACATCCATATTCTTAGAGGAGAGGCTTATGATTTCCAAGAACCAGACATGGTACGTTGAAAGTGACATTTTTTACCCGGTAAAAGATCAACTCGCAATGAAACTTATCTGCACTTATGAGAACCATCCGTTTCTAGCAGAACCAATTCTAAGTGATCTTTCTGCTGAATCATTTTCTTCAGAAATTGAAGAAAACGGAATTATTACCGACGAAAACATGACTGAGTTTTTGCGCAATGTAAACACCCTACTGCAGGCATTTATCCAACGAGCATATGATGAAGAGTTGACCGGTGAAATGATAAAACAGATAAAAAAAGTAATCGATGAAAAAGCTGGTGAAGGGAAATGCTGGATCAAATTCAAATCTTTTGAAAGAATTGCTCCCCCCGAGAATTACGAAAGAGCAGTAACATACAATGCTGACTTATTATTTCAGAACACTGATACTTCGGACAGTCAACCTATTCCTTCTAATGAATATTTGAGATCAGTGATCAGGCTGGCTACGAAATATCAGATACAAGTGGAAGAAAGTGGCAGTGAACTTTTGAGGCGAAAAGCTTTCCATGGCTTCAATAACCTTATGCATCGTGTTGGCACTGATTTGAGCAAAACCGAACTGGGAAAAGATAGTCTTAATTATTTTCTGATGCCAGTTACAGATCCGTTTGATGTTATGGAATTGTTTGATACCTCTGCAGATAAAAATTATGGAACTCTATGGTCAGCAAGTAGGCTTTGCAGGCGTGGGGATGTTGTGCTTTTCTATTTTGCAAAAAAGTCCGCAAAAAGACTTTCAGAGCTGAACTTCGTCGATGGAACAACGAAAGACTTCTTTCGAGAATTGCCAGCATCAATCTTTGCTGCCGCCAGGGTTCTGAATGATACAACCCAAACGAGCAAAGATATTTTTGCCTGGAATTACCGTGTGTTTATTGGCAATGTCATTATTTTTTCTAAGCCGATAGCAAAGGACGATATCAAGGACGAGAAAGGAGAAAACCTTTCTTCGAAAATCCTTCAGGGTGGCTTGATGCAGCCAAAATCTTTATATAATGGCGACCAGTTTTTAAAGCATTTGAAAAAAATCATTTTCAAGCACCAACCGGAATTGCAGAAAACATACCTGAAGTATGAGCCCTCCTGGCCAGATAATATCCCGGCAATTGAAGACCCAGAATGGGCTGAAAAAATGGGTAGAGTAGACGCACGCTCCTTTTGTGATGAAGCCTCGGTGCGTCGTCACTTCATTGATGCGTTACTACGGCTTACAAAGCCTTCTAACGTAGACATTCAGGATGAATATTACACCGACCCCGCAAAAAAGATTCGAGTTGATTACCTGCTTTTTGATGATAAAACGAAACTCCCAGTAGAAGCCAAATACGATATAAATATTGAGAAATTTAATGTTGCCAGAGTCCAAGATTATCTCAAGATCGCAACGAATAAAACAGGTCTATTGATTGACCTGAATGGCGTCTACATTGTTGAAGCCGGTGATAATCACCCCAAAACATTCTTCCTGAGAAAAGGGATGGGAAATCCAGAACTGGCAAAGATGAAAAGGTGGCTTAGCAAATATTTTAGCAGATGATTGAGAAAACGATCTGTGATGTAAACCTTGCGGAGGGAAAATAGAAATTGATTTTGCAGCCAACGACACAGCGGGTTTAATCAAAAAATTGTTGTCGTCTTAAATATCAAATTCAAGATCGAATATTTATAGCGTGATCATAGCACATCATTCAGAAGCTCAAAAAGTTAAAGCTGACTCTTCGATATTACTTTCAATAGTATTCATAGACCTTGAGGTTGATTCTGATGGGCAGAATGTGCTTGATTATGGTGCTGTAAGACATGATGAAGCGAGTTTTCATGGTGGTTCGCGACGGGATTTTTTCGAGTTTATCGCCGGGGCGGAATATATCTGCGGGCATAATATTTTTGCGCATGACCTGAAGTATTTAGAGAAGGATCTGGCTGCAAATGGCCTGGCTGAGGCTGGCATAATCGACACTTTGCATTTTTCGCCGCTGTTGTTTCCGCGTAAGCCTTATCACCACCTGGTTAAAGATGACAAACTGCAGTCTGATGAATTGAACAACCCTTTGAATGATGCAATCAAGGCAAAAACGCTGCTGCTCGAAGAAATTGACGCTTTCAACCAGCTTGCTGGCAACTTTAAACAGATACTGTTTCTGCTGCTGCACGATCAGCGCGAATTCGGCGCATTTTTCAGGCTGCTGAACTACCGCTGTGATGATGATCTGCAAACGCTCATTGGCAAAGAGTTTTGCGGCAAAATTTGTGAGAATGCAGATTTGATGAGAATCATCAGGGCAAACCCGGTGGAACTGGCGTATTGCCTGGCACTGATCAATGTTTTCGATCATGATTTCAAAGAATCACCGGATCAGTCATCGATAACGCCGCCATGGGTCAGCAGAAACTACCCCGATGTCGAAAGAATAATGTTTCAGCTGCGCAATCAGCACTGCGCAAATGGCTGCAGCTATTGTAACCAGTATCTTGATATTCATTCCGGCCTGAAAAGGTGGTTTGGCTATAAAGAATTCAGGTGTTATGACGGCAAGCCTCTGCAGGAACAAGCCGTTGCGGCAGTCGTAAAAGAGAATCGCTCGATTCTTGCCGTTTTTCCGACCGGTGGCGGCAAGTCTATTACCTTTCAGCTGCCGGCGCTGATGGCCGGAGAAAACGCGCACGCCCTGACGGTAGTCATTTCGCCGCTGCAGTCGCTAATGAAAGACCAGATCGACAACCTCGAGCATAGCCATCATATAACCTGTGCCGCCACCATCAACGGCCTGCTCGACCCGATCGAAAGACAAAAGGCCTACGAACGTGTCGAAGAGGGTTCGGCCTCGATTCTTTACATTTCGCCTGAATCTCTGCGCTCGCGCTCAATAGAACGTCTGCTGCTCGGGCGCAATATCGCCCGCTTCGTCATCGATGAGGCGCACTGTTTTTCGGCCTGGGGCCAGGATTTCAGAGTAGATTACCTGTTTATCGGGGAATTCATCAAACAACTGCAGCAGCAAAAACAAAACCGGCGACAGATTCCGGTTTCGTGCTTTACCGCCACTGCCAGGCCACAGGTTATCAAAGATATCGAAGATTACTTCCAAAAAACGCTCGGACTCGAACTGCAGACTTTTACTGCCAGCGGCAAGCGTAAGAATCTTGAATTCAAGGCAATTGCCGTAGATACTCCGCTCGAAAAATACGCAAACATCAGACGACTTATCGATGCAAAGAAGTGCCCGACAATAATTTACGTCTCACGCACGAAAAAAGCCGTCGAAATTGCTCAGAAACTGTGCGACGACAACCACCAGGCCCGCGCGTTCCACGGCAAAATGGATGCTCAGGCGAAAATTCAGAACCAGAATGATTTTATCGGTGGCAGCGTTGATATAATCGTCGCCACCTCGGCGTTTGGAATGGGTGTCGATAAGAAAGATGTCGGACTGGTCATTCATTACGATATTTCTGACTCGCTCGAGAACTACATTCAGGAGGCCGGGCGCGCCGGCCGTGATGAGTCGATCAATGC
>CAZMWO010000284.1:0-5010 GCA_964569565.1 uncultured bacterium
ACGGCTCAGGCTCGAGTCCGGCTGAGGAAAAAGCGGGCTCGAGCTTAAATCTGCCGTTGCGCCCATCAGTTATCGCACGATTTATTCCGTTGGTAAAGGCAGTTAAGGCCTGCCTGAAATCGGCCGGAGCCTGTTCGAGACCGGCTGTGATCTCGGCCGGATCTACCCGGTCGCGGCGAGCCATAAAATCGACTTCGATATAATCGGGCCCAAAGACCTCTGAGAGGGTACCGGCGCTTGAACGTCTCAGCACTTCGAGCTGGAACATGCGGTCGCGGCCGAGACAGTAGCCATAACCGTAATAAGCGCCATAAAGGTTATCGGCAACAACATGCGGCATGCCACTGTCGTCGTGCCAGACTCTGATATAACCAGACCGCTGTTGAGCGGAATCGTGGCCGCTGCAGCTGGCATAGACTGCAATAAATAAGAAAGCGACCATTACAAGAGCTATCTTGTGCCTCATTGCTATATCTCCGTGCTGTGAAATCTGATAAGCCAAGATCTAAGCGTATCTGAATATAAAGTTTAATCGCAATCGCTCCAAAAATTCAATTCTTTTTGTAAAGGGCAGCGTCGATGGCGATTATGAATCAGCTCGTTTCGGTAAATGAGCCGTACATAGCCTTGAGTTCGAGCACTCTTGCCTTGACAAAATTCATGCGGTCACTCGCAAGGAACATGCGGTACATCGAACCCTCTTTGCTCTCGCAGACAGCTTCAAAATGCTTGAATGAAGCGTCGCGGTATTTGATCCAGGCAAGTTGCGCTTCTTTAAGCGTTGACTTCAGCTGATCATTCGAGCCATAGGCCTGCATGAGGTCTTTATAAGACTGATTAAGTTCGGCATCCCAGAGCTCGTAGCCCCTGGCAAGTGCCTGTATCTGACCGTTTGTACTTTCATCGAGCGCCATCAGGCGGTTTACTTCGCGGTCTATCGGATGCAGTTCAGCATCAAAATTCTCTTCGAAGTTTTCCTGGGAGTTGTCGATTATCTGCTGTTCGACCGGGGCATTGAGCTCTTCCGCCTGTATGAAAGCCGGAACAAGCAGCAGAACGAAAACCAGTAACAAGTCTGAAATTCTCATGATAATCCTCCGCTCTACATCGCCAGATTTTGTAACATCATATCCGGAAGCCGATAGTTTGGCAAACCTGACGCCGTAAATAATTCTCGTAAAATCTGCGACCTCATGTTACAATGTTGCCCAAACAAACGGCACCTGAAAGCTACTGGCGCCCGGCAGACAAAGGTTATCAGCGGATTCACATCGGCCTGACCAATGCCCGGGTGGCGGGCGTGGTGATGTTATTTAGATTCTGAACATACAGGAAGGTCGGCATGAAGCGTAAAGAACCAAAATTTGAACCTCTGGCAATAGTAGGAATGAGCTGTCTTTTTCCCAAGGCTCAAACCGTAGAAGATTACTGGGCCAACATCAAGGAAAAGGTAGACGCGATTACCGAAGTGCCATCAACGCACTGGAAAGCGGCTGATTATCTTGACAATGATAAGAAGCGCCCCGACCATGTGTACACTGCCACCGGCGGTTTTCTCGATCCGGTCGAATTCACCCCAGGCGAATGGGGAATAGCGCCATCCGATCTCGACTCGATCGACACATCGCAGCTGCTGAGCCTTGTGGTCGCGCAGGGCGCGCTGAACGACGCCGGTTACGGTGCCAGTCGCGATTTTAACCGCGACAATGTCAGCGTCATTCTAGGCCTCACCGGCACCCTCGAGCTGGTTGTTCCGCTCGGAGCCAGGCTTGGACACCCGATCTGGCGCCATGCCATGCGTCACGCCGGCATTCCTGCCGACATCACCGAAGAAGTAATCAGCAATATCGGCAAAGCCTATGTCGGCTGGCAGGAAAACTCTTTTCCGGGCCTGCTCGGCAATGTTGCAGCCGGTCGTATCGCCAACCGCCTCAATCTTGCCGGCACCAACTGTGTTGTTGACGCCGCCTGTGGCAGTTCGCTGGCAGCAATCAACCACGCCGCTCTCGAACTGTGGACTGGCAAGACCGACATGGCAATAACCGGCGGGGTCGATACTTTCAACGATATTTTCATGTTTATGTGCTTCTGCAAAACCCCGGCACTCTCGGCAACCGGGCATGCACGACCGTTCAGCGTCGATAACGATGGCACCATTCTTGGCGAAGGCATCGGCATGGTCGTGCTCAAACGCCTGTCTGACGCCGAGCGAGATGGCGACCGCATTTATGCCTGCATCAATGCCGTCGGCAGCTCCAGCGACGGCAAAGGCAAAGCCATCTACGCCCCGAGTGCCAATGGCCAGACCAAAGCATTCCGCCGCGCCTATGAAATGGCCGGGATCACGCCACAGGACGTCACTCTCATCGAAGCACATGGCACTGGCACCAACGCCGGCGATGAAGTCGAAACCACCGCGCTGAAAGAAGTTTATGGCAATGCCGAAAATGGGCGCCCCTGGTGCGCGATTGGGTCAATCAAATCGCAGATCGGTCACACCAAGGCCGCAGCCGGCTCTGCCGGCCTGATCAAGGCTGCGCTTGCGCTATATCATAAGGTAATTCCGCCGACTATCAAGGTCTCGAAGCCAGCACCTGCGGTAGCCGGCGAAAAAACACCATTTTATCTGCCTGACCGCCTGCGCCCCTGGATCACCGATGACGCTAAACCGCGTATCGCTGCAATCAGCGCACTCGGCTTCGGCGGCAGCAACTTCCACGTCGTGGTTTCCGAATACGGCACCGAAAAGCGGGTCGATGACTGGAGACGCGGCGCCGAACTGGTAACCATTTCAGGCAAGACCGCATCTGACATCGAAAAGAAACTGGTCAAACTGAGCGACTGCAAGACTGCCACGCAGCTTCGTCGTTATGCCGCCGAATCGCGCCGCGATTTCAATACCGACGACACCAGTCGTCTTGCTTTTGTAATTGATTCTGTAAGTGATATCGAGAAAATTCTGACCGATATAACCGGCAACCTGGCCAAAAAGAGCGAGTCTTTCAATCTGCCGAATGGCGTGTATTACTCGAGCAGAAACCAGAAATCGCCGATCGGTGTTATCTTTCCAGGTCAGGGCGCCCAGTATCCGGGCATGGGCCTGGATATCGTCTGCGGAAACCAGCAGGCTTTCGCGGCATTTATCGAAGCCGACCGCACCATCGACAAACTCGACGCGCAGGGTAACCACCTGGTTGACTACGTTTTCCCGCGGCCAACCTACGATGCCGAAAAAGACAAACTGAACGACGAAAGACTGCGCGCCACCGATATCGCTCAACCCGCCATCGGAGCCGTCGCACTCGGTCAATATCGCGCGCTGGAAGCATTTGGCGTGCAGGCCGCCGGCTTTGCCGGCCATTCTTATGGCGAGCTGGTCGGCCTCTGCGCCGCCAATGCCTTTGATAACGAGACTCTGGCAAAACTGTCACGCAAGCGCGGCCAGCTGATGGCTCAGGGAAGCGGCGACCGCGGCGGCATGATTGCCGTAGCAGCCGATCGCACTTTTGTTAAAGAAGTCCTCGCCGAAGAGAAGCTCGATCTGGTGGTGGCCAACCACAACTCACCACAGCAGGTCGTGCTTTCCGGCAAAACCTCAGAGATCGAGCGCTCACGCGAAATTTTCAAGACCCGCAAACTGCGCGCAACCGTATTGAACGTCGCCGGCGCCTTTCATAGCAAGTTTGTTGCTGATGCTGCCGAGCCGTTCCATGCTTATCTGGCCGAACAGAAGATCAGCAAGCCGACTGTGCCGGTTTACGCCAACACCACGGCGGCCCCCTACCCTGCCGACCAGGCCGAAATCAAAAAACTGCTCGGCTTTCAGCTCGCCAATCAGGTGCGTTTCGTCGAAATCATCGAAAAAATGTACGCCGACGGCATCAGAACCTTTATCGAAGCCGGCCCCGGCGGCAAAATCAGCAGCCTGATCAAAAGCATTCTCGAAGGCCGTGAGTGTAACATAATCGCCGTCGATTCGTCGGCCGGCAAACGTTCCGGTTATAATGACCTTGGCCGCGTTCTGGCACAGCTAAGCGCCCTTGGCTACAAACTGAAAATCACCCTCTGGCAGGATGGCGAAAACTGGCTGGCCAGTCAGCCCGCTCCGGGCAAAGCGAAGCTCACCTTCCCGGTGTGTGGTGCCAACTACAAATCGGCGGCACATCTTAAATTTCTCGAAGAACTTGCCAAACCGGCAACAGTTAAGTTGTCGACCACTAGCACGACGCCGGCCCAGCCTGCCGCTGCGACACAGCCGGCCCCGGCAGCCCGCCCGACCACAGCCATGCCGGCACCGGTTGCAGCACATCCGCAGTATCAACCAGCGGTTCAGCCGACGGCAATGGCCCCTGCCAATGCTGATGCTCTGCGACTTTCACGTGAAACGCTGTCGGCCCTGCAACAATTGCAGCAGCAGACTGCGGATCTGCACAGAAGGTTCCTCGAAGGCCAGGAAACCGCACAACAGACGATAATGACGCTGATTTCAGGTCAGCGCCCTGCCATGACGCAAACTCAGGCGCCGACTTATGCCCGGGCACAAATGCCGATGGCAGCACCAGTTGTTCACAGCCAGCCGGCACCGGTTTACCAGCAGCCTGTAATACAGCCCGCTCCGGTAGCGGCAGCACCAGCTCCAGCACCAGTTGCGCCGGCAAAACCGGTTGCAGCTCCGGCTCCGGCCGCAGCCAGCAGTCGCATACAGCCGGTTCTGCTCGAAGTCGTCAGCGAAAAAACCGGATACCCGGTTGAAATGCTCAATCTTGATATGGATATGGAAGCTGACCTCGGCATCGACTCGATCAAACGTGTCGAGATCATGTCGGCCATGCAGGAACGCCTGCCGGAAGCGCCGGTTGTACAGCCTGATCAGCTCGGCAAACTGCGCACACTCACCCAGATTTTGGAGTATCTCGGCAGTAACAGCGCGGCAGGAGCTGCCGCACCTGCCGCGGCTGGCGCCGGCAATGTTGCCACCGCCGATACCGCCCGCATACAGCCGGTTCTGCT
>CAZMWO010000285.1:0-4993 GCA_964569565.1 uncultured bacterium
GAGTTACGTCGTCGGGGTAAGCACCGGGGGTTCTGAAGCTGTCGAGCTCGTGCATCATCTGCTTGAGGGCCTCGGCAGCAGGAACACGCTCGTTCATCAGGCGGTCGAAAAGGCTGTTGAAACGGTCGTAACCGAACATTTCGCCGGTTTTATCTGAACATTCGATTATGCCGTCTGTATACAGAATCACTGCGTCATTGCTTTGCATCATTCTGGTTTCGATCTTGGGGCGGCGCTTTTTCATGGCGCCCAACGGCATTGACGGAATTGCAATGTCGCTCGAACATTTTTCTTCTGCACAGAAGAATCGCGGGTAAGACTGGCCGGCATTATCGACTTCGAGCTTGCCGGTGGCCGGGTCAATAACTATGGTTACCAGTGTCATAAACTTGTGGCGTGGTTTGAGCTCCTTGTTGAACAGAGCGTTGAGCGAATCCATAAGCTGCTGCGGATATTTTGTGCCCGAACTGCCGTTGTGGTTAACCGTCGCCTTGGCCATGGCCATGGCCAGAGCTGCCGAAATACCATGCCCGGTAACATCGCCCAGTATTATCGCCAGACGCCCGTCATCCAGCTGTATAGTGTCATGATAGTCACCGGCCAGGTCGGTGGCTGATGTGTTGAAAAAGGCTATGTCATAGCCGGCCGGTATAATTGGCGCAGTCGGCAGCAGGCTTTCCTGAACGACTTTGCCGTATTCGAGTTCTTTCAGTTCGACGATTACCTTGTTAAAAGCCAGGGCAAGCGCGCCAAATTCGTCATCACGTCTGACCGGCGTCCGGTAATCATGATTGCGCTCGCGAATGGCGCTGATGCCGGCGCCGAGATCCTGTACCGGCTGCACGACAAGACGGCTCACCAGCATGGCGCCAAGTAGCGCAACGATCAGGGCCATAAGGCCACCGGCTGCCAGTCTCCATTTCAGCGGTTTCAGCGTATTCAGCCTTTCCTGCTGCGAGATCAGGTGCAGAAAAACGTGCGTTCCTACCTGCTTTTCTGCTTTGGCTACCAGCCAGAATGGGCGCCCGGCTATGTGGGTGACTCTGTTCAAGACTCGCCCGGAGCGCTGACTGGCAAGTGCTGCCGCCATGAGTTCAGTGTTGCTGATATCGCTGCGCTTAGGTACAAGCTTGAATTCGGTATACTGGTTATTGATCTCGATGGCCATATTGATTGAATCATTGCGGTGCGCCTGCTTTTCAAGCTCTTCAAGAACCTGCAGGTGATACATGGTCTGCACCTGTGTCGTAACGCACAAAAATGCCGGGCCGCTGGATATCTCGGGGTAGGCATCCCAGTACCAGGTTGTCGGAAAAGTTCCTACACGAAAGACCCACTGGCGGCCGCGTTGCCTGATAATTGAGGCCAGGCCTACTTCATCGGTCGAAAGAACCGCTTCACTGACGATTTCTGCCGGGGATACGCGGTTGATTGACTGTCCCATGCGTGCCGGCGAATGCAGTTTGATAGCGATACGGCTGAAGATGTCCATGGCTTCGACAACGCCGTGAACTGCGCGGTCGTCGGTAGAGAAGAGCGTAATACAGTCGCTGTCACGTGCTTCCAGTCTTGACAGCATTCTAGGCAGCGAATTCTTTTTCAGATAATGGTTGAAAAGCTCCTCTGAAGCTGGTCTGGTAAGCAGAGCCCGCCTGAGGTCATGCCCAAGCTGCTCTGACTGTGCAATTTTGATGTTTACCATTTTTTCGAGCGGTTCGATAGCTGCGATGCTTTCGCTGATAATGGCGTTTTCGATAACTTCACCGCGGTCGGCAAGAGAGGTTGCGCCGATCAGAACAGTGAAAATGACAGGAAAAATCGATGCCATGGCAAACAGGCCGAGCACGCGATACTTGATCGACAGCGAATCAAGCCAGTTGCAGACAGACGTTCCGGGTTTGTATCCGGTCAGTGAACCGAGATAAATCAGCAGAGTCGTCAGACACAGGGCTACAGACGCTATCATTATGAGAAAGGCCCAGCGTGGTCTCTGATTTTCGCTTTCAGCAAAGTTCAAGACACGGCACCAGACTGCGCCTGTCTCATCTGTAACAAAATACCAGAGGTGATCAGATGCGATCGTGTGATTCTGTCCGCTCAACCCGGCTTTGATGAAAGCAGCGGCTGTCTGGTCGGCTGTAAGCCCGCGCGGGGGAATCCACTCTTTCGTGGCCGGGTTGCCGGCACCGTATCTCTCAGACTCCATGTAATTGCTGGCGAATCTCTGCAGGAAGTTGGGTGGCTGAGTGGCAATGAAGAAGACACCAAGCCCGTCATCCATGTCGCGCCAGTGATAGAACTGGTCGTTGTCTTTAACCCGGTAACGTTTTATCTGGTTTTTCGTAATCTTCATAAGCTCCAGGCGGTGACCGGGTCCGAAATGATCGAGCAACATCTGATGCAGTTGCCGCTGTGTCTGCTTGAATTCTTCACCCTCGGTGGCCATTCCCTGCAGGATCGGGCCAAACAGCTTCAGATCGGATTCATCTGCAAAGAAAGATCTCAGCAGACGCTGATTCTGATAAAAGAACAGCTTTACCGGCAGGCTGTATCTGTCGCTACATTCGAGAACTTTCTGTTGCAGCTGAAGACTGTTGACTCCGTATTTGCGGGCGACATCGATGAGTTCATTGAAGCGGGCATAAGCGAAGGCCTCGTCTGATGTCTGCATGATTACCTGATCCAGACTCGCTTCCAGCTGGTTGACAACCTTGCGGTCGAACTCGCGGTTGAGCTTGTCCCAGGTCTGCATGGCCGTCAAAGAGAGGAACAGCAGCATGATGCCGGCAAAAATTGTGGTCAGGCGACCGAAAGATACTGACTTGAAACTGCTTTCAGTTGCCATTGCCGCTGCCAGCCTTTCTGGTCATGATAAAAATCGAAATATCATCCGATTGCCGGTTGTCACACCATTGCCGGAAACGCTTTTCAAGACGCTCGACCCAGACTCTGGCTTCGTCGCAGCGCGTTTCGAGAGCCCATTCTTCGATGCCTTCAAAGCCGATCGGCTGCTTAATGCGATTATGGGCTTCGAGAAAGCCGTCAGTCATGCAGATTAGAGAATCGCCCTCAGCCATTTCAATGCTGATTGCCCGCGCCGGTGCCGCTTTGCCGATACCGAGCGGGTAGGCGGGCAGACCAACCCAGTTTAAACTGCCATCTGCGCTGAGCTTGAGCGGGTATATGTGCCCTCTAACCACCAGTTCGACCCGGTTCCCGGTAACGTCCAAAACGCCGCAGATAACCCCCATGAACATCCTTCGAGTACGATTTTCGCGCAGCATGTTATCGATCTGGTCGGTAAGGCTTGCCGGCGAAAGATTCGTGGTCTGACTCCAGTGAAAGGTGATGGCGCGCGAAAACGCCATGATCAGCGCTGAACCCACACCGTGCCCGGTTATATCGCCGACGAGAAAGAGCACGTTGCCGTCCGGCAAAGAAAAGCAGTCGAGGCAGTCGCCGCCAAGATCTGAAGCCGGCTGCAGCAGGCCAAACATGGAATACCCTGCTGTCTGTGGGAATTCACTGGGAACCAGCCCTTCCTGAACGCTGTGCGCTATCTGCATATCATAGCTTTCGGCCATCATTTCGTTGAAGGCGCTGAAAAGCGTCGAAAATTCGTCTTTACCAGCCGGAACAGGCAGTCTGACCTCGAAATTGCGCTTAGACAGCGCTGTGATACCTTCCCCGAGCCTGGCCAGTGGCGCGATAAGCTGGCGGGAAAGCCAGAACGCGATCGAGGCAATCAGTATCAGGGCCAGCGCTGCTGCCAGCAGAATGTTCTGTTTCATTCGGTTGATGGCTTCATCAAGTGGTCCGGCAGAACAGAAGGCGACGAGACAGTTATTGGCCAGCTCTGAAACCGGCAGACATAGAGCAAAGCCGTTATTTTTGCCATAAAATCTGGCAAATTGTGGCTGGTCTGTCGCATAAGCAGTCTCGGCCAGCTCAATCATCATTTTCTCATGCCTCGTCTGGGGAGGCAGTGACCAGCGATAACCGGCCGGAAAAAATGCCGCCAGCTGCAGGGCGCTGCCTTCTACAGTCATCGGCTTCGCCTGAAGAGTTTTCAGGTAGCTTTTAATCGTGCTGAAGGTAGACAGCTCAACCATTACTATGGCGCAGTTTCCGGCTGAGGCCGGCAGCAGACGGAAAAACAGCAGAAAATCAGTGTTTCCTGCGCTCACAATCTGCAACCGGTCAGGGAAATTGATAAGGGTGCTGAAACCCATGTCGTCTTTGCGCACCAGTGCGTCAGAAAAAGGGTTGCCGCTGTATTTCATTTCGTCGAGGCGTTCCGGGGCGTAGCGTTCGACGATGCGGCGGGCAATTGATTTAAAAAAGGTTTCGCGACCGGCACCCCGTTCGGTGCCGTTGAAATACATCGTATCGCCGGCGACATCCCGCAATATCACGCGCGCGCCGGGAAACAGGCGCTCGATGTTATTAACCATTGCGATTGTTTTAGCATCAGTCCCGCCATTGCCCGGATCCCTGGTCAGGTCTAGCAGACTGGCTGAACATGAGGCCAGATATCGGTTGTAGTTTTGTACAACATTGCCGAGCGTCTCTTCTTTGGCAGAGCGCACTTTATTGGTGTGAATTCGGGTGTGAACCTCGAGGTTGTCGATGGCGGTCAGCGCTATACTGCTGAGCGGCAGCAGAGATGATGCAAAAAACATGCTGATGACAAGTTTTTTCAGGCTGATCGTGCTCTCATGCCCGGCAATGGCGATCAGCAGAATAATTGCGGTTGCCAGCGCCAGAAAAAGAAGGCGCGCCATCTGTTGTGCCCGCGCGTAAGGGTTGGGGCGTTCAGAGAAGGCTGCATAGACTGTTTTCGCTGACCTGAGGCCGACGAATGTCCAGAACATGCCGGCATAGTTGCCGCTGTCACCAGAAGTCCCGCTGATGTGTCTGCGCGCCTGTGCTCCCAGAGAACGATTGCCTGAAAAGTCCTGGCTCAGCAGGCCGACCTGCTGCAGGCCTTCCC
>CAZMWO010000286.1:0-4991 GCA_964569565.1 uncultured bacterium
GCTGCCGTTTGGCCCGCCTTTTTCGCCGGGTTCGCCTTCGCCAGCCAGTTTGAGCTTGCTGCCGGTTTCTACTCCCGGTGGTATCTTTACGTCGATTTTTTGTGAATGCTTGATGCGGCCGCTGCCTTTGCAGGCCTGGCAGGGTTTGTCGATAATCTCGCCTTCGCCCTGGCACTGGTGGCAGGTGCGCTGAATCGAGAAAAAGCCCTGTGCCAGCGAAATAGAGCCGCGGCCCTTACAGACCGGGCATTGTTTTCGACTGCTGCCGGCCTCGGCGCCAGAACCGGAACAGGTTGTACAGCGGCTCGACTTTTGAATGGTGATATTCTTGTCGCAGCCAAAAACCGCTTCTTCGAAGGTTATCTCGAGGTCGTAGCGCAGGTCGGCGCCGCGCTTGGGCCCGCGTCGCTGACCGCCGCTGCCGGCGCCGCCGAAAAAGTCGGAAAGGATATCGCCGAAGATGTCGCCGAATCCGCCGAAACCGCCCATGTCCTGGTAATTGAAGCTGTTCGGATCGATGCCGGCATGGCCGAACTGATCGTAAGCGGCTCTTTTCTGCTGGTCAGAGAGTATCTGGTAGGCTTCGTTGATCTCTTTGAACTTTTCTACAGCATCCGGGTTCTTGTTGACATCGGGATGAAACTGGCGCGCCAGATTGCGGAACGCTTTTTTGATTTCGTTCTCATCAGCGTTCTTTGGCACTCCCAGCACTTCGTAATAATCGCGCTTGGCCATTAAATTCTCCCTTGAAGGCGTGTCATGCTTTAACTTGAAGCTCTGGCCGTGGGCAAAGGGTCACCCACGGCCGGCGTTTGTCATTCGGCCTTCTTGAATTCGGCGTCAACTACATTTTCGTCTTCGCCGGCGGTTTTCTGACCCGCCTGACCTGCCTGCCCCGGCTGCTCCTGATTTGGCTGGTGCTGTGCATCAGCATGTGAAGTCTGGGCATTCTTATAGATCATTTCGCCAAGTTTCTGAGCGGTGGTCTGCAGCTCTTCTACTTTTTTCTTGATCATATCGATGTCTTTGCTTTCGAGAGCCTTCTTGAGCTCGCTGACCTTGCCTTCGACTTCGTTCTTGAGCTCGGCAGGAATCTTGTCGCCAAGTTCCTTGATCGTCTTTTCGATCTGATATACCAGGCTTTCGCCGGTATTGATGGTTTCGATCGATTCGCGCTGTTTGGCGTCATCCTGAGCATGGCGCTCAGCTTCTTTGACCATGCGTTCAATTTCCTGCTTGTTGAGACCGGAACTGTTGGTGATGGTGATCGCCTGTTCTTTGCCGGTGCCGAGGTCTTTGGCTGAAACGTTTACTATACCGTTTGCATCGATGTCGAAGGTTACTTCAATCTGCGGAACACCGCGCGGTGCCGGTGGAATGCCAACGAGGTCGAAACGGCCGAGTGTTTTGTTGTCGGCTGCCATCTGGCGTTCACCCTGCAGAACATGCACCGAAACTGCCGGCTGGTTGTCTGAAGCGGTAGAGAATACCTGACTTTTCTTGGTCGGAATCGTGGTGTTGCGCGAGATAAGGGTGGTCATAACGCCGCCGAGGGTCTCGATACCGAGTGAGAGCGGGGTTACGTCGAGCAGCAGAACGTCTTTGACTTCGCCGCCGAGAATGCCGGCCTGGATGGCGGCGCCCATGGCGACGCATTCCATCGGATCGACGCCTCTTTCGGGATCTTTGCCGAAATGCGCTTTGAGCAGATTCTGAATGATCGGCATGCGGGTCGGGCCGCCAACCATGATGATATGGTCGATTTCGCCGCGTTTGAGACCTGCGTCGTTGAGGGCGTTGTCAATCGGTGCCTTGCAGCGTTCAACTACTGAGTCGATAAGTTCTTCAAGCTTCGAGCGGGTAATGGTCATTACCATGTGCTTGGGGCCTTCGGCTGTGGCGGTGATGAACGGCAGGTTGATGTCGGTGCTGGTGGTGGTCGAAAGTTCGATCTTGGCGCGTTCTGCGGCTTCTCTTACGCGCTGGTAAGCCATCGAGTCTTTAGACAGATCAACGCCATCCTGCTTTTTGAATTCGCTGATGATCCACTGAATGATCAGGTTATCCATGTCGGTGCCACCGAGTTTGGTGTCGCCGTTGGTCGAGAGAACTTCAAAGACGCCGCTGCCGAGTTCGAGAATGGTGACGTCGAGAGTGCCGCCGCCAAGGTCGAATACCAGAATCTTGCGTTCGCCTTCTTTGTCGAGACCGTAAGCGAGAGCGGCTGCGGTCGGTTCGTTGATGATGCGCTTGACTTCGATGCCGGCGATGGCACCGGCATCTTTGGTGGCCTGGCGCTGAGCGTCATCGAAATAGGCCGGAACGGTGATTACCGCGCCGGTGACCTTGTCGTTCAAAAATGCTTCGGCGTCAGCTTTGATCTTCTGCAAAATGCAGGCCGAGATTTCCTGCGGCGTATAATCTTTGCTGTCGACCTTGATCTTTTCTTTGGTGCCCATTTTGCGTTTTACGGCAATAATGGTGCGGTCTGGATTGGTGGTGGCCTGGCGTCTGGCCGGTTCACCGATCAGGCGCTGGCCGTCTTTGGTAAAAGCAACAACGCTCGGAAAAGCTTTGCCGCCGATAGAATTGCCTTCGGCGCTCGGAATGATAACCGGTTTGCCGCCTTCAATAACTGCAGCGGCGGAGTTGGAAGTACCTAAGTCGATACCGATAACCCTTGACATTAATATTCCTCCTGTTTCTGTTTAACAGATTATTTCTGGTTGATTTCTACCTTGGCGGTGCGCAGTACGCGCTCCTTGAACATATAACCCTTTTCGAATTCGGCCAGCACGATTTCGTCGTCCTGGTCTTCAACACTACGTTTACACATGGCCTCATGAATGTGTGGGTCGAACTTCTGGCCTTTGGCCGTGATTCCCTTGAGGCCTTCCTTTTCGAGCACGTCGGTGAACTGAATCGAAAACATTTCCAGACCATCACTGATCTTCTTGTCGATGTTGCATTTGCCGATCTGTTCCATTGCCTTGTCGAGTGTGTCGATGACTGGCAGCAGGCGCTTGAGAAAATCTTCGACGCCGCGTCCGCGCGCCTCAAGCTGCTCTTTTGCCGTTCGCCGCTGCAGGTTCTGGTAGTCAGCGAGTGCCCTGTAATAGCGCTGCTTCATGTCTTCGAGCTCTCGGGCAAGCTTCTTTTCGGTATCGACCGGCTTGTCTGCATCATCAGGCTTATCGCTGTCAGCAGCAGCGGCTTTCGCATCGGCAACGGCTTCGCCTGCGGTTTTCCCTTCTTCCTGATTTGCGTTATCTTTGGCAGCTGCTTCAGATTCTTTGCTGGCAGGATTTTCGTTCTTGCTATCTTTTTGCATCATTTCAGGTATCACCTTTAAAAAGAGTTCGGGTCATTTCGCTTCGCCCTGGCCGACCAGGAGCTTGCTGAGAGTGTTCGACAGCCGGGCCAGAGTGGCCACGACGCGGCCGTAGTCCATACGCAGGGGGCCGATCAGACCTATTCGGCCGACCGAGCGGTTTGGCCCGCGATATCGGGCTGAGACGAGAGAAACATCCTTGATCGCCAGTCCCGAATCAGAGCCTATGTTTACCACAATCTCGCGTTTGCTATCAAGAGATTTTGCCAGCAGCTGCAGCAGGTTTTCTTTGTGATTGAGCAGGCTGACCATCTGCCTGATCTTTTCAGGATCGTTGAATTCGGGCTGGTCAAAAAAGTTGACGAGGCCGTCGAGGAAAAGCGCATCAGAATCGGGATCTGTTGAAGAATCCTGCACTTTTTTTACCAGCTGCGACAGCAGATTGTTGTAGCGCGAGATGATGTGGCGCGTCTTTTGGATGTAATCCTGTTCGTATTGATGGAACTGCTGCTGGCAGAGTTGGGCGTTGAGCAGAATCGAGAGCTTTTCGAGCACATCGTCGCTGGTTTCGCCGGGGATATTGACGATCTGGTCGTTGATATTGCCGAAATCATCGACGGTAACCAGCATTGCCTTATTCTCTAGCACTCTGAAAAGTTTGATCGAGCGCAGCGGATTCTTGCCGTGCTGCGGGGCCAGCAGCACACCGGCGAGATTGGTTTTCTGGCAGGCGTATCTGATGGCGGATTTTAAAATATCCTGCTGGCGGTTGTGGGTCTCGTGCGAGATTTCGGCGATTTTACCGATCAGCGCTTCTTCAAGCTGGCTGATGCGTTCAAACTCGACGAGAAAATTGACGTAAAATTTGTAACCCTTTTCTGTGGGCACACGGCCGGCCGAGGTATGAGGCGAATAAAGGTAGCCCATGCTCTCGAGGTCGGCCATTTCGTTGCGCAGAGTAGCGGGAGAACAGGCGAGCTGACTTGATTTCGACAGATTACGCGACCCTACCGGGATTCCGGTGGAAATGAAGGTGTCGCAGACCTCACGCAGAACCGTTTTCTGGCGCTCGTTGAGGCTGTCGTCTGTGATTTCGGATTCGGCGAAGGCCGCTTGTAGTAATGAAGATTCGCTCATTGCCTTAATCATGAAGGCCCCCCCGGCAGTGAATGCCGGGGGGACAGTAGTTCATGCTCAGTAGTCCATGTCCATTTCGGGAGCGGCTGCTTTAGCTTTCTTTTCGGGAGCTTCAGCGACGAGAACTTCTGTGGTCAGCAGAATGGAGGCGATCGATGAGGCGTTCTGCAGGGCTGATCTGGTCACCTTGGCGGGGTCGATGATACCGGCTTTGAACATGTCGGTGTAATCATCGGCAACGACGTCATAGCCGTAGCCATTGCCCTTGTGGGCTTTGACGTTCTCGACGATTACCGAGGGTTCGAGGCCGGCATTGCTCAGGATCATGCGCATCGGTGCGTAGAGAGCTTTTCTGACGGTGTTGATGCCGACTTTTTCGTCGTCTTCACAGTTCTTTTCGAGTTTGTCAAGAACTGGCAGGGCGTTGATGTAGGTTACGCCGCCGCCGGCGACGACGCCTTCTTCGACCGCAGCGCGGGTGGCGCTGAGAGCGTCTTCAACGCGGGTCTTGCGTTCTTTCATT
>CAZMWO010000287.1:0-4971 GCA_964569565.1 uncultured bacterium
GCTTTTGCCGATGGCGTCAACGAGATCAAAGATCTCGCCCCCGGCATGGTATTGCCCGGTATAGTCACCAATGTTACGCAGTTCGGCGCCTTCGTCGATATCGGCGTGCATCAGGATGGCCTGGTTCACATCAGCCAGCTTTGCGATCGCTTCGTCAAAGATCCGGCCGAAGTCGTCAAGGTGCAGCAGAAAGTGCAGGTGCGCGTTCTCGAAGTCGATATTCCCCGCAAACGCATCTCGCTAAGCATGAAAAGCGAAAAGAAGCCCGCCGAAAAGTGGTAGGCTGATTTTACACAAATACCGGCGGGTCGCCGTTGGCTGCGGGCTCGCGTGCCGGCCTGAAAAACAGTGCAACGGCAGCACTGACGTGCCCGCCGACCAGGATTATGCATGAAGACAGGTATATCCACAGCATAAAGGCGACGACGGCGCCAAGTGAGCCGTAGACAAGGCTGTAGCTGTCGGTGCCGAATGACAGATACCAGATGAAGCCACGCTTGGTGACCTGCAAAGCCAGCATGGTAAACAGAGTGCCGGCCAGCGATTCGCGCCAGCGCACCAGCGAATTCGGAATATACTTGTAAAGCATCAGCAGCAGCACAAAAATCGTTGTCTGCGGTAGATATTCGATCATAATCTGATTGAACCTGGTCATTTCAGCAAACAAAGTTTCGAGATAAGTCGGAAAAATCCGCGGCAGCACGTCGAGCAGCGTATTGGTGATCAGCGACAGAATCAGAAAAATCACGAGAATACCGATCATCATCAGCCCGATCAGCCGATCGATCAGAAAATGCCGGCTTTCAGCTGATGTCCATGCGTTGTTGATGTTCTGCGCAAAGCCGGCGAACACGAGAGTCGCCGACCACAGCAGCATGGCGGTACCAAGCAGTCCGACTGCGCCGCTGGCCCGGATCAGGTGCTGAATGTTCCCGGCCACCAGCGATTCTGAGCCGGGCATGTATTCTTCGGCGAATTTGAGAATCTGCCCCTGCACTTCGGCGCTCTGCAGAAAAGACGAGCTGAAGGCGATCAGAAACAGAATCAGCGGAAAAAACGACAGAATCGCATAATAGGCAATAGCTGCCGCCGCCTCGGTGACTCTGGTTTCAACCACGCGGTTAAAAATATGTTTTACGAATTTCCACAGGTTCTGCATCTGATTATCTGTCGGTACATTTGATTTTCTGCTTAAATAGCACAGTTTTGCAGAACAGCGCAACTTTACCGTGACTCTCTGGCCGGCATCGAAATTTCTCTGTTTGCCTGCGAAGGCTGTTTGTCTGTATCATGCTGTCAATTATTCAGTGAGGTGACCGGATGAAACTTCAAGCCCGACAGGTGTGGCCGGTTTTTGTGCTGCTCGTGATTGCACTGCTCATGGGAACGGGCAAAGCCTGCCTGGCGTCAGACGAGCCGCTGCCCGGCCATCTGCGCATCCATTACCAGCGCGCCGCTGCCGACTACCAGCGTTTTGGTGTATGGTCATGGGATGAAGTGAAATCACCGTCGACCGACTGGCCACAGGGTGCGGCGCTGTTTACGGCGAGCGACTCGTTTGGCGTCTGGCTCGATGTCGAGCTTCTCGCTGATGCACAGCAGGTGAGTTTTTTGATCCTCGACCGGGTTTCGGGCGAGAAAGAGGGTGGCAACAAAATGGTAAAGCTTACAGAAAACCAGAATCAGGTCTGGGTTAAAGAAGGCGACGACAATGTTTACAACTCGCCTGAACTAAAAATCAGCAACGATCTGCAGCTGGCAACAGTGTTCTCTGCCGGCCGCATCAGACTTCTTTTCAACAGCCTCGCCGGTCTCGACGACGCGGCACTGGCTGCCAGGCTTAAGATCGTTGATAAAGACGGTAATGCCATAAAGATCACCGCCTGTAAAATCGATAAAGAGCAGGCAATGCTGGAAGCTGATTTTACCATCGCCCAACATCCCCTAAAGATCGCATGGGCAGATGCAGAAGTTGTCGCCGGCCTAGACTGGAAGCTCGTCGACGAACAATTCGCCTATGCGGGTGACGATCTTGGTTGCCGATATGCCGGTGGCGAAGCAACGGCCAAACTCTGGGCACCGCTTGCAGACAAGATAGAACTGATCGTTTTCGCGCGTGAAGACCAGAACCGGGAAATCGGGAGGGTCGCCATGCAGCGCGGTGAGCGCGGTGTCTGGTCGGCGAAGATCGGTAACGGCACTCCAGCCGGACTGGCTGATCCGCGTGGTTATTATTATCAGTTCGAGGTCAGCAACCCCGGCTTGGCACCCAAACGAGTTCTCGACCCTTATGCCCGCTCGATGGCCGCGGTTACAGTCGATGCCGCCGGGCAGTCAGCCGGCAGCAGTCGCGACTTCGTCGGTAAAGCTGCGGTTATCGACGTCGCCGCGGTCGGCAAAAAGCCGGTTCCGGCCAAAATCGACGGCTACACGAAACGCGAAGATGCCATAATTTACGAAGTTCATATCAGAGACTTCACCTCTGATCCTTCGATCGAAAAGGATCTCAAACATCGCTGGGGCAGTTATCGTGCTTTTATCGACAAACTGCCTTATATAAAGTCGATGGGGGTAACCCACATCCAGCTGCTGCCGGTGATGGCCTGGTATTTTGGCGACGAAACGCAGATGGCGCAGCGTGAGCTGCATTATTCGGCAAAGCACAGCAATTACAACTGGGGCTACGACCCGCAGAACTACTTTTCGCTTGATGGCGCCTATTCTGAAAATCCTGAAGATGCCGAGCTGCGCATAGCCGAGTTCAAAGAGCTTGTCGATGCCATCCACGCGGCCGGAATGGGCGTGGTTCTCGATGTCGTCTATACACACATGGCGCAGGCCAGCTTTTTGAACGACATTGTGCCTGATTATTACTTTTTCAGAGACGGCAAAGGCACATTTGTCGGCGATTTCGGCAATAACCTCGCAACAACACACAAGATGTCGAAGAAGCTGATGGTCGATTCAGTCAAACACTGGTTCAGGGAATACGGCATCGATGGCATGCGCTGGGACATGATGGGCGACGCCACCGGCGATGCCGTGCAGGAAGCGTTCGACGCCGCCGCTGCAATCAACCCGCAGGCTCTGTTTATCGGCGAAGGCTGGCGCACGTTTAAAGGGCATCTCGAAGACCCGGCGCTGGCCGGCAAAGCTGCCGACCAGGACTGGATGGCCCACACCGACAGCGTCGGCGTTTTCAGCGACGAAATGCGCAACGAACTTAAATCGGGCTTTGGCTGCGAGGGCGATCCGATGTTTCTCACCGGCGGGCCACGCAGTATTGCCGGCCTTTTCAACAATATCAAGGCTCAGCCATCTAACACTCCGGCTGACGCGCCCGGTGATATGGTGCAGTATATCGAAGCGCACGACAACCTGCCGGCCTACGATGTTATCGCTCAATCAATCAAAAAGGATCCTGAGATAGCTGCAAATGACCTCGAAATTCACCGGCGACTGCGCCTCGGCAACCTGATAATTCTTACCTCACAGGGAACCGCCTTTTTGCATGCCGGCCAGGAATACGGCCGCAGCAAGCAGTGGAAAGGCCAGAACACGCCGGAGCACAAGTTCCATGTCTTTGCCGATACCGAAGGAAAACCTTTCAAACACCCGTATTTCATTCACGACTCTTATGATTCAACAGATGCCATCAACATGTTCGACTGGGCAAAAGCCACTGACGCCGAAAAATATGCAATTAATCAGACGACCGGCCGATACACGCGCGGATTGATTGCCCTGCGGCGTTCGACCGATGCTTTCAGGTTGGGCAGCAAAGCGCTTGTCGATAAAAACGTTCAGCTCATCAAGGCCCCCGAAATTCTCGAAAAAGACCTGGTAATCGCATACAGCTGTCGTTCGACCGACGACAGGGGCTATTACGTATTCATCAATGCTGACGAAAAAACACGCAAACTGACGCTCGACTTCGATCTGACCGGCAAAAAGGTGTTGGCTGACGAAAAAACCGCCGGAACTGAAGCTATTGTCAGTCCGACGGGTTTTTCGCTGACTCCCGGCAGTATAACGCTTAACCCGCTGGCCGCCGCAATTTTCGCCGACTGAGACTCAGGCTGATTGCGCCGGCCCGCGAACGATCGGGTCAGGCGTAGTCTTTTTCGGGTTCGGGGCCGGTGAACTCGTTGAAGAAATTGTAGATGTCGTCTGCGTTTTCGCTGATTTCGATGCCTTTGGCAAGTCGCTGCATATTGGAGAGCGACTCTTCTTCTGATCTGCCGGAGGTAACTGCCTGATTTGCCGTGGCAAAATACTGTTTGAGATTATCGCCCAGACTGACCGAAGAGTTTGAATAATCAGCTTTTTCAACGCTGGCGAAGCCCTTGTTGAAGGCTTTGAGGCCAGCCATTCCTGTCTGTTCGACTGTCGATGTGAAAGCCTTGTTGAAACCATCGACCAGTGCGTTGTCGTTCTGCCCCATGGTGCGTGCCAGCCCGGCAAAAGAGGTATTGAGAGAGGCCGCATCATTATTGGCAGCATACGAAGCGCTGTTGACGAACCTTGTCAGCTGTAGCGGTTCGCCCGCTGTGCTGGCGCGTTGCATTGCCGTCTGAAACCCTTCGAATGCCTGCATGTCGCCACTTTTGCGAATAGTCTGACTGACGTTGTTTATTTTGCTGCCGGCGGCAGAAATGTTGGCAGTGCTGTTTTTTGCATTCATGGCAGCATTGAGCAGCTGCGTCGAATCTTTGAGCTGGTTCGGCTGAATGGTTGAAGACGACATATTTTGGAAAAGAATCTGTTGAAGATAAGGATTGTTTACCGGGCCAATAGCCATATTACGCCTCCATGCGTGTACCTGTATCAGATCCCTCTACTATAAGAATAACCGGTACACCCGTTTTTGTCCAGAACCACCGGAAATTTGTGGTTACATGCCCTGGGCTTCGGTACCGGCAAGCATGAAGCGGTCGAGTTCTGCTTTTAAGATTTCGTAAACGTACGGCA
>CAZMWO010000288.1:0-4942 GCA_964569565.1 uncultured bacterium
GCAGTCGCTGAGTGGCAGGGTGAGGCTGACCGGTTCGGCATTTTCTGCGGTCAGGTAGTCGGGGGAATAAGCGAACTGATAGCCGCTGCTGCTTTCGCTGAGAATGCCAGCCAGCTTGTCGTGCATGTAAACTTCAGCCTGTTTCATTCAGCAGCCTTTCGCGGTCGATCGGCATCGCTGCAAGTTCGAGCCCGAACATGAACAGGACCTGATTTACCTTGGCCACCTGCACTGTTGCTTTGCCCTGTTCGAGTTCGCGAATGAAGCGCAGGCCAACCCCGGCTTTCTGCGCGAGTTCCTGCTGGGTAATGCCAAGGGCTTTGCGGCGTTCTTTAACCGTTTTGCTGATTATATTTGCGTTCATGTCTATATTATACCTTTTCGGGTATATTATGTCTAACTGTGTTGGTTTTATACCCTAAAGGGTATATTTGCTTATGGGTAAGCTTGAGTATGCCTGTAAGGGTATGATTTATCGTGCTCGCTTGCCGCGGCGTAGCGTAAGCGAAACCGGGTGTCGTGATCGTTGTCGTTGTCGATCGGCGATTCTCTCACGCAGATGTCAGGGTTCGGCGGCGAAAATGGTGAGCAGCAGTTCAGAGTCGTCGAGCAGTCGGTAGATCGGCTTTTTCCCTGATAATTCGAGGCTGTGAGCAATAATGATCGGCACGCCTTCGCCTCTTTTGTCCATGATGTGGCTGCGCAGCAGCGAAAAATTACTGCGCTCAACCGGGCATTTGGCCAGCAGCGAAGTTAACAGCTCATTGCGCGCCGATTGCCTTTCAGCAAGGCTGTCAATGGTCATGGTGTTCGGAATCGTGCCGGGAGAATAAAGCTCGAGCCGGTCAGAGAAAACATGCAGCCTGATCTTCGAGCCGTAAACAGAATAATCGCGGTGCGCAACAGCATTGACGATTGCCTCAAATACCGCATTCATGGCAAACTGCGGTACGTCGACGCGGTGCGGCTGTTTGCGGGCGCCAATCTTCATGTTGCGCTCGACAAAGCGGCAGGCCTCGAAAATCTGGTGGTCGAGGGGGCCGGTAATCTCCCGGGCATCGAGCTGCCAGCTGGCATCGCGCGCCGTGCCCCGGTAGCATACCGCCTGAATGAAGGCGCTGGCTAAATACTCTTCGGGCTGCCGGCAGCACATCAGAATGCCGCTGACGGTAGGGTGCGACACGCCACTTTCATCGTCAGAAACCAGTTTGAGCCTGTTGAGAAATTCGAGCCTGTCGGGCGGGGAAAGTGGCGAGCGCAGTCGCTGCCATAGACTTTCATCGAGAGCCTCGAGCGGGGCGTGTGCAACGACCTGCTCGTCGAACCGGATCAGTCGCGCCTGGCTGCGCTGCTGAAAAAGCCGGGCAAGATATTCTGGAGTCATCTGCCTTTTTGAACTGCCAATGCGGTGCAGATAGCCGCCAGGACTCTGATGCACGAACAGGCTTCGCGGTATGCTGACTTTGATCAGATTGCGCGAACCAGCCTCAAGATCGAGTCGGACCTTTTTTATCTGGCAGATCAGGGGTGGTTTGATCAGGTCGTTGACTATATTTCTGACCCAGGTTTCGACCAGGTCGAGAGCCTGCCCGGGAATTCCGGTAATCGCACGGGTTTTATCATTTACACCGAGAAGTATGGTACCGCTGTTAGAATTAGCCATGGCAGCCATTTCGTCCGCCATGCCGTTGCGGTGCGGGCCGGTGACACAGTTGTCTGTCAGCATGATTTCTTTCAGTTCCAGAAATGAGTCTTCACCAGAACTGATCTGCTGTAAAAGGCTTTCGGTCTCGGTCATCACTGAATCTCTCCACCACCTGGAAGTCTCAGGCCCGGTCTTCGTGCAAATTATATCACAATATATTTTAGCAGTTATGATTTTTTATTTCGGGTTGGTCGTGGTCGCCGATTCTCACGCAGAGCCGCAGAGGCACAGAGAAGATGGATTCTGCGGCTTTCTTCTTCGGATGGGCTACGAAGAACAGGTCGTGCAGAATGACGGAGAGGGGTGCAGAATGATGCAAGGTTATCTTTGTGGCTTAGAGGCTCTGCGCGAGATCTTTGGCTTTTTTGCACTCAAATTCAGTCGTTAATATGTCTGGTGAGGTGAGCGATGATGGCTGCGAGTTCCTGCTCGGAGAAATCACAGGCGTAAAGCCTTCGGAATAATTCGATTTTCAGGTCGCCTGCGCTTGTTTGAGCATTACGGAGTTTGATCGACTCCTCTACCAGTTTTCTGGCATCGGAATACATTGCTGCGGCCCGGCGCATTCGCTTCTGAGGCGGCAGGCTTAAAAGCATTTCCCGATAACGGGTTTCGATCTGTGCGTCCGTGTCATTCATTGGTCATGGCCTTTTTCAGATAAGCTGAGGCTCCAAGTTTTTCGACCCAGTAGAACAGATAGTTGCGATCGAGCTCGTAATCGTTGTCGTTGTCGATCGCCGATTTCGCAGGCAAAATTGAGCTTTTGCATGGAATTCAGAAGGTTTGCAGCTCGGCCAGCATTTTGCGCAGGCTGGCGCGCCAGTGCACCGGCTGCAGGCCGGCGGCAGCATAGGCAGCGCTTTTATCGAGAACGCTGAAAGCCGGGCGGGTAGCCGGGGTGGGGTAGTCGGTGGTGGCGATCGGTTTGATCTGAACCTGTCGTTTGAGCAGGCCGAGAGCGGTGGCTTCCTCGTAGATCGCCACGGCGAAATCATACCAGCTGGCGGTGCCGGCGTCGGTCCAGTGAAAGATGCCGGTCACATTTTTGTCGATGAGACGCCAGATCAGTTCGGCCAGCGATGCGGCCCAGGTCGGGGTGCCGGTCTGGTCGGCGACGACGCCGAGGCTGTCGCGTTCGCCCATCAGGCGCAGCATGGTTTTGACAAAATTATTGCCGTGCGCGCTGTAGAGCCAGGCGGTTCTGATTATCGCTGCGCGCGCGCCGCTGGCGAGCACTATCCTTTCGCCGGCCAGTTTGCTTTTGCCGTAGACGCTCAGCGGATCCGGCTGGTCATCTGGTCGGTAAGGCCGGCTTTGCTTGCCCGAAAAAACGAAATCAGTCGAAATATGCACAAGCAGTGCATCGACTGCTTTGGCTGCTTCCGCCAGGTATTGCGGGCCGGTCTCGTTGACGGCAAACGCTTTGTCGATGTCGCTTTCGGCCTTGTCGACCGCCGTGTAGGCCGCACAGTTGATTACTGCCGCCGGTTTTTCAGCGGCGATGCAGTTGATGACTGCGGCACGGTCAGTAATGTCGAGTTCGGCCTCGGTCGGCGCAACCAGAGAGCAGTCGCCCGGGCAGCTGCGTTTCAGCTCAAAGCCAAGCTGCCCGCCCATTCCCACAATCAGAATCTTTTTCATCGCAAATCCTTCATCTCCCGGCAACGGCCCTGGGTCGGCCAGTTCTGGTCGGACAGCCGGAATGTTGCCCGAAATCTCCGTCAGCCAGGCCTTTAAACGAAAGATCTTCGTCAAGATCCGGCCAGTGCAGGCCAAATGGTGAAATTTCGATGTTGTTGAGCTGCTCAGGGGTGCCCATGGCCAGTCTTTGATTCTGACTGACGGGAAACCTGATTTCGACTCCCTCATTCATCTCAATCATGATAAAACCGTCTTTATAAAAGGCTTTTATCGAATCAGCCGAGATACTCATACCATTTCTCCAGAATCAGGTCGCGATTTTCTTTAACCAGCTTAAGTGCTTTTCGCAGCTCAAGCATTTTCATACCCTGTGACTCGCGGAGCTCAACTTTGGTTTCGACTTCAAAAACTGCTTCTCCACCGCTATGTCGGACATGCACATGAACGGGCTCATGCTCGTTGCTGTAAAAAAAGAACTTGTAGCCATCTTTTTCAAATACTATCGGCAATGCAAACTCCTGAACTGCTTATGGCAGCATTTTATCAGACCCGCAGAGCGCTGGTCATCTTTTTATTTCGGAGCAATGAAATCGAGGCGGTGCGATCAACAGAAGGCTATGATATAATAGCGCAAAAACTGGAGGCAGTCGATGGCTTTTTCGGTCAAAAACTTTGCGGCCGGGGCGCCGTTCTTTCTTATTGCCGGGCCCTGCGTCATCGAATCTGAAGATATCTGTCTTTACATCGCGCAGAACGTCAAGGCGATCGCCGAGGAGCTCAAGATTCCGGCGATTTTCAAGGCGAGTTTCGACAAGGCCAATCGCACGGCCGGCAGCTCATTTCGCGGGCCCGGGCTCGAAAAGGGCCTCGAAATCCTCGCTTCGGTAAAGGCCAAAACCGGCATGCCGGCGCTGACCGACGTGCACGAACCGCAGCAGTGCGCCGAAGTCGCCAGAGTTTGCGAAATTCTGCAGATTCCGGCGTTTCTCTGTCGTCAGACCGACCTGACCGAGGCCGCCGCCGCGACCGGGCGCGTCGTCAACATCAAGAAGGGGCAGTTTCTCTCGCCCTGGGCAACAAAGCATCTGGCCGAAAAGGTGCGCAGCGTTGCCGGCAGCGGGGAAGTATTGCTGACCGAGCGCGGCGCTTCGTTCGGCTATGGCAGCCTCGTCGTAGATATGCGCTCGTTCCCGATCATGCGGGAATATTGCGATGGCGTCGTCTATGACGCCACTCATTCGTTGCAGCTGCCAAGCTCCGGTGGCGCGAAAACCGGCGGGCAGCGCGAGTTCATCGTGACGCTGGCGCGCGCGGCCATGGCCACCGGCGATGTCGATGGGCTGTTTGTCGAAGTTCACCCCGAGCCCGAGAAATCGCCGTCCGACGCCGACAACATTCTGCCGCTCGACGACCTGAAGGGCCTTCTGTGTGAACTCGCTGCAATAAAAGCCGCCCTGCTCGAATCCCGCAAAGTGTAGCCCGTCGAGAGCCCGCATAAGTAGAATAAGCATGGATCGAATTTTTGAGCTCATGTGCGTCAAAGGACTAGTGCTTTGTCAAAGTTGAATTTGTAGCTATTGAAGCCTCAATATAGGG
>CAZMWO010000289.1:0-4881 GCA_964569565.1 uncultured bacterium
ATATTTTATTCATTCAATGCACGCGCTTTCTTTAAGAGTGTATAGAGAGATTTTACTTATCAATCCCCCACCCCGCAATGCCTGCGAGCAAATTAATACGTTGCCCCATCAGAAAAGTTTTAAAGAAGGCTTAAATTTTATCTATGCCGCAATTGAAACCTTGTTCGTTTCTATAATCGGGCTTTCGGCGGGGACCCAACGCTTCAACTCTCGCCAGACGAAAATTGATGGTTAAGAGCGATAGCTTTGCGTCAATACTGCCTGACTCAAAGTTTACGCTTTTGGGATGCCCGCCTGCGCCCTTACTTTAAGGAAACACAATTGAATCAGAAACTGCTGGGTTCAATGTGTCCGGGCTTTTGGCAGATTCTATTTCTTTTCGGCTTCGGTGATTTTGAAGGTGCGGGAGAGCTGGGCGCGGAATGCTTTGAATTCGTCTGAGTTTTTGTCGTTGTCGAGGGTGTCCTGGAGAATCATCAGTAACGAACCGTTCGCCATGTCGAATGAATATATTTCCTGGGCGATGGTGCCTTCGCCGATAGTAGTGACAACGCGCGAGCCGGCGTTATTAACGCCATTGAACATCATCTCGCAGGTGCCGAGAGTTGAATTACCTTCGCCGAAGCTTGGCAACAGCTGTTCTGCCATGAGTTTGTGATCCATTTCGACCGGGTAGCGCTGCACCATGAGCACAGCTTTATTGCCTGACAGGCTCCAGAGTCTGACTTCGGGCTCATTCAGATCGGCTTCAAAAGTAAAATAGCGAGGATACTGAAAATCGACATCACCGTAGTTAAAGCGCTTTTCGGGGTTGACGATCAGGCGTGCTTTAGCTTTGCCGGCATTTTCAGGCAACTCGATTTCCTGGTCGGTAAAGATTTCGACCTCAGTTTCGTTGAGTGCAAGCTTGTAAGTATCGGCCGGCTCGACGCTTTCATCGACCGCGAATACAGCAGGTGCTGCGACAAAGACGGCAAGAGAAACCAGAAAACACACAAACAAACATCTAAAATTTTTCATTGATAGCTCCATGTTTTAATTCTTACTCCAGCAGGCGGTCGAAGAGGTCGAGGTTGCTCTGCAACATGCGGCCAGCCATGAGGTCGCGCATGGCGGCGCGATAGTTATCGGCAGCAAGACCGCTTACCAGGCTGCTTTTGCAGATTCCGGCAAGCAGGGCAATATTCTGCATGCGCGGGTCGGGCAGGTCGGCATGATGCACGACATACAGTTTAAACGAGCCCTTGCGGCAGAATTCTTCAATCTGACCGGCCTTGATTTCAGCGGCTTTTTTGAGACGCACCGGGAGAGGCTGCCATGAGGTGTCATAGTAGACAAGCGCTCCGGCAGCGGCAAGATAGTCGGCGGCGGCGCGCAGCGCCTCGTGGCGTTCGAGCGAGATTACCAGATTGGCAGAGCGCTTTGAAACCAGGGGCGAATGGATGTTTTCGCCGATTCTGATATGCGATGATACGATGCCGCCGCGCTGGGCGAGGCCGTGCGTATCGACGCCGAGAGCGTTCAAACCGGCATGGTCGGCGGCACGGAGAATTATTTCACTGATCAGGCCGATGCCCTGGCCGCCGACACCACTGAGATAAATGTTGAAAGCTTTCATTATTTTGTCTCCTTCTGGCGTGCCTCAGGGCGATTGATGGCTTTTGTCGGGCAGGTCTGCAGGCATGAGCCGTCACCGATGCAGAGATCGGGGTTAACATCGATCGAGCCATCTTCGTGCATGACGAATGTCGGGCAGGCAAAATCACTGACGCAGGCGTGCGTCTGATTGCAGGTCTGCTGGTTGATACCGACCATTTTTGCCTGAAAGTTTTCTTTGCGGCGCTGCTCGCGCATCAGCTTGAGCATACAGGGGTGGCGGGCGATGACAACCGAAAAGCCTTCGATGGCGACGGCTTCGCGCACCATATCGGTGAGCTTCTGCTGCTGATAGGTATCGACTTCAAAAATATGTTTAATGCCGAATCCTTCGAGCACCTTGCGCACCGGAACACTTTCGGTGACCTGATTGAAGTTGCGACCGCTGGCGGCGTGGTCCTGATGGCCGGTCATTGCTGTGGTGCCGTTTTCCATGACGATCAGCGTGATATTATGCTTATTGAAAAGGGCATTGATTATGCCGGGCAGACCGGCATGAAAGAAGGTCGAATCGCCAAGAAAGCAGACAACACGCCGACTGTCGTTGAACAGCGACATACCCGCGGCAATGCCGGTTGACGCGCCCATGCACATCAGCAACTGGCCCATCTCGTATGGCGGCATGAAGCCGAGAGTGTGACAGCCGATATCGGCGACCTTTATGTCATGCGGCGCAAGTGCCTGTTTAATTGCATGAAAAGCGCTGCGATGCCCGCATCCCGGGCACATCTGCGCCGGCCGCGGCGGCACCGCGACGCTGACATCTGGCGCGGCAGCAGGCGGAGCGACCATTTCCGGCCAGACAGCGCTCAGCAGACCGGCAACCTTGTCGGCGGTATACTCGCCTATCCAGGCTTCGGCATTGGTTTTGCCGTGAATCTTGACGCTGATCTGCCGCTCGAAAGCGAGACGCTTGATATCGCCTTCGATTATATCGTCGAGCTCTTCGAGAATGAAGACTTCGTCATGGCTGCGCAAAAAATCGGCTATCAGACCTGCCGGCAGCGGATAAACGAGGCCGAGCTTGAGAATATCTGGCTTTTTGTCGGTCTCAGCCAGCGCATCGAGCAGTGAGAGATAAGGCAGGCCGAAGGTAATGATGCCGCGCCGGCTGCTGTTGGCAGTCTGCTGATGGCAGCCCTGCTTTTCGCTGAATTCGGCTACCTCGCGCAGATTGGCGAGAGCGCGTCGTTTCATCGGAAATACCAGGCTGGTCAGCGGCATATAGGGGCCGTTTTTGGCGTCGAAACGCGGGGTTTTGTCGAATTCTGAAGGGTTCCAGGCGGCGAACGCCACTTTCTGCTTGGCGTGGCAGACGTGTGTGGTCAGCCTGAGAATGACCGGCATGTGCAGCTGCTGCGAGAGCTTTGCCGCGGCTTTGTAGAATTCATAGACTTCCTGCGGGTTGGCCGGCTCGAAAACCGGAGTATAGCTGAGGCGCGCAAGGTGGCGGTTGTCCTGTTCGTTCTGCGACGAGTTGGCGCCGGGGTCGTCGCCGAGAATGACGACAATGCCGCCGGTAAGATTCATCAGGCTCAGCTGCACAAAGGTATCAGCCGCAACGTTCAGGCCGACGCTTTTAAAAAAGACGGTCGCCAGATGCCCGTTAACCGCCGCGCCATAAGCGACTTCGGTGGCGACTTTTTCGTTTGTCGAAAACTCAAAATAAAATGGCCGCTCTTCGAGTTTGATTCCGGCAATCGCGCCGGCTATCTCAGGCGTCGGCGAACCCGGGTAAGAGGTAACGACTCTGGTGCCGGCCTCGATCATCGCTCTGACAACGGCGGTGTTCCCCATCACTATCTCGCTGAACGCAGAGCGGCTCAGCAGCATTTCGGCAAAACTTTTCATAAAAATCTCCAGATCCCAGAATAACTCAATTTTACCGCACTCCTCCCGCCATTACCAGAAATTGCCTCAGGGTGGCGGTGATATTTTTCGGGGCGAAAAAAGGGATCATGTATTATAATTGGAGTCAGTAAGATCAAACAGATGAGGGAAAAGTCTTGCCGGAACCTGACATCTTTGCGGTAATACTCGAGCAGCTTGGCTCGCTGATCAGCAACGAAGGCGAATATTTTTCGCACCAGACCGCCCTGTTTCTGCTCGGTCTGGCGCCGGATCCGCCGACGACGCTGACGATAGTTTCTGATCATCGCCGCCGCAACCGCACGATCAACGGGTTTGAGCTGGTATTTGTCTATCATGGCAAAACTACGGCTTCATATATACAGACGATATTGTTCAGAGGCTACCGTTTGCAGGTCTCGACGATCGAGAAAACACTGATCGATCTGACCAAAGACACTGTTTATGCGCCGCCGACCGGAGAAGTAGCCTCGCTTTTCTGCAGGGTATCGTTCAGCACCAAGCTTCTTCTCAATATTGCGCGCCAGACATCGGACAGTGTGATCAAACGGGTCTCGCTGTATCTCGCCTGGAGCGGCCGGGCAGCTTACCACGAACTGCCGTTCAAGATTTTCAAACGCACCCCGATCAAGCTCGACCCGCGCGAGACAGAAAAGTTGGCCTGGAACGGTCTGTTTTTCACGCGGTTTCCGCAAGCACTGCTGCAGCAACCGCCAGAATCACCGCCTGCCGACGTTGAAAACGCCACCCGCCTGTGGATGGAACTGCGCAGCCTGCCAGAACTCTGCGAAAAACAGCTGCAGGCCAACATGATATTTATCAGAGAAACGCCTGAGCCGAGAATCAATGCAATCATCGAAAACTACTTCATCGAAATTTTCAGAAATCTCGATGGAGAGAAGCTCAACTGGCTGTTGGCAAACACCCTCAGCGCCCGCGAAGACCTTGAGATACCACCACTGGTGCCAAGACTGCTGCTCAGTTTCATCGCCAACCGCACCGATGTATTGAATCTGCGCGCAGACGAAATATCAGACTGGGTCGCCCGCAGTCTGGCATCGAGCGATCTCGACCTGGCCGCAGCCGCCATCTATTTCGGCACCCTCATCGGGCATGAAGAAGAGATTATCGAGCGCTTTACCAGTCTCAGCTCACGCCTTTTCTATGCTGGAAAGTTCAGTCTCATCAACTTTTTTGCTGAAAATTTTCTCAGCCGGAACATGACTTTTGCCCACAATGTCTACCTCGATATTTCCAAGACATTTTCGGCGCAGGAACGCTACGATGATGCCCTGCAGCTCCTCGAGGAAGCGAAGACGCGATACGAAGACCAGCCCGGCAGCCAGCTCGGGCACC
>CAZMWO010000290.1:0-4879 GCA_964569565.1 uncultured bacterium
ACTGGCTTTCACTCAAGCCTTCGGCATAAACACTTTTATGAACTTCGGTGTTAACCGATTCGGTCGCGCGCAGCAGCTTGATAAAGCAGTCGAGTGCCCGCTGCTGCTCGCTGTCGCCGCTGTAATGACTTCCCATAACTTTTGCTCCATTAAACATATAATAGTTTAATATTAAAGTATCTCATTGTCAACAGATGTCAAGCACATAATCGAATAGATTTTCGCACAAAGACACAGAGTCGCGAAGAAGAAGAGATCATCCGCAGATTGCGCCGATTGGCGCCGATTTTTGTTTTGTTGAGCAGACCTGATACCACAGGGTTTTCTGCTACGTCTTCGTGCTCGTGCTCGTAATCGTAATCGTAATCGATTTTCTCACGAAGACACAGAGCCGCGAAGAAGAAGAAGAAGAAGAAGAGAAACCACAGATTGCGCCGATGGCCGCCGATTATAATTTTCTGGATTTCTGTTTCCGTGGGGTCCTGTGCCTGCGCGCAGGATGAGGGTATACTGCGATTTGAAGCGTAGGGGTTCAACATGTTGAACCCCTACAGCAACCACTGCTCGTAGCAACATCTCAGATAACCAATGTCATCCAGTCGAATAAGCGGTTTCTTCTATTGTACCGGAATATCTAGTCTATCTTTCGATCTCGGTGGTTCTGTGCGCGTTTCCTTTCTTTTTCTTCCAGCTTTCTTAGTGTCTTAGAGGCTTTGTGAGAGATATCTTCTTTCTTTCAGCTTCTCAGCGCCTCAGTGGCTTCGTGAGTGATCTTCTCTTTCTCCCTGCTCTCTTAGTGCCTTGGTGGCTTAGTGCGAGATCTCTTTCTTTATTTTTCTTCTTTGGTCTGCGATCGGCGTAATCATGATCATCTGCGAAATCTGTGTTCGGCCTGCTGATCTCTGAAACAGGCTAAAAAAAAGACAGCCCGGGAAAACTAATCCCCGAGCCCGGAAAGTCTGCGCGGTTAATGAGGCCGCGCAGAGGCAAGGAAAGGAATCAAGCCTTGACGCGTTCCACTGCCATCGCAACGCCCATGCCGCCACCCACGCAGAGTGTAGCAAGGCCTTTGCTGGTATTGGAGCGTGCCATTTCATACAACAGTGTTACCAGAATACGGGCTCCGGAAGCACCGATTGGATGACCGAGTGCAATAGCGCCACCGTTGACGTTGGTTTTGGCCGGGTCGAGCCCGAGCTGGCGAATCACCCCGAGCGACTGCACGGCGAAAGCTTCGTTGGCTTCGACGCGTTCGAGATCGCTAACTTTCCAGCCGGCCTTTTCGAGGGCCTTCTGGGTAGCTGATACCGGGCCTAGTCCCATTCTTGAGGGGTTCAACGCAGTGGTCGCGTGAGAAACTATTTTAGCGAGCGGTTTAAGATTGTGTTTTTTAACGAATTCGCCAGAGGCGACGACAACAGCGGCGGCGCCGTCATTGATGCCGGAAGCATTGCCGGCAGTGACGCTGCCGTCTTTTTTGAAGGCGGGTTTGAGCTTGCTCAGGGTTTCGAAGGTGGTGCCGACTCTGAAATGTTCGTCTTTCTTGAAAACGATCGGATCACCCTTGCGCTGCGGAATTTCGACCGGAACGATTTCGGCGTCGAACTTGCCGGCTTCCCAGGCTTCGGCAACGCGCTTCTGGCTTTCGGCTGCGAATTTGTCCATTTCTTCGCGGGTGATTTTGAGTTCATCGGCCAGCCATTCAGCTGTCATGCCCATGTGCTCGCCCGAGAACACGTCGGTCAGACCGTCAAGAACCGTGGAATCTTTGAAGCTGACATCGCCAAGAGCGGTGCCGTTGCGCAGATTGGCAACGTGCGGCGCTGTGCTCATGCTTTCCATGCCGCCGGCAACGATACACTGGGCTTCGCCGGCCTTGATCGCATCGACAGCGAGAGCTATGGTCTTGAGACCTGAACCACAAAGCTGGTTGATCGCCCAGGCCGGAACACTTTCTGGAATACCGGCACCGAGAGCGGCCTGGCGGCCGGGGCCCTGGCCCTGTCCGGCCATGAGAACGTTGCCCATCATGACTTCGTCGATCTGTTCGGGTTTGACGCCGGCGCGGGTCAATGCTTCCTTTATTGCAATGCTGCCGAGTTTGTGAGCGGGTACGGCTTTGAGGGTGCCCATGAGAGCGCCGATGGCAGTTCTGGCTGCGCCTACGATGAATACTTCAGTCATTTCTTCTTAGCTCCTGTTCTTAATTGTTCTGGCCTGGTCAAAAATTCTCTGACCAGCGTGTATGTATGAACTCTGACCGGGTGCGCGGCAATCAGCGACACATGCCCGGCCGGAATGACGTGGTAATCGAGCCGGCCCTTCTTCGCGGCCTTGCATTCATGAATGGCGAAAGCCGCCTTCTCGGTGAAAACGTGGTCGTCTCGGGCCACCAGGCTCAAAATCGGCACATCGATGTCTTTAAAGTCGACCTTGCGACCACCTACCATGTATTCGCCCTTGTAAAAGGCGTTTTCCTGATAGAGGGTGCTGATCAGCTCGGTGTAAGCCTGCTTGGTGAAATCGACATTGTCGCTGCCCCAGATGTCGAGGGCTTCCCAGATTTCTTTGAAACCGGGCATTTCGAAGTTTTCGAGCAGGCGGCGATACTTGGCGAGCTGATTCTTCGGGTCGAGCAGCGGAAACGAGGCATGAAAGAAATGTGCCGGCACCAGCCCCTGAAAGGCCGCAGTCAGCTTATCGACGTCGAAGCCTTCGGTCGCTGTCCATTGTGCGAGCAGCCCGGAATCGGCGAGATCGAGCGGCGCCGTCAGCAGAAACAGCGTGCTGAGGTCTTCTCTCAGATCAGGGTGCGCCGCATACATGGTGGCCATCATACCGCCGATACATTGCCCGGCGAGCTGGACTCTGGCCTTTCCCGTGATTTTTTTGACCTGGCGAACGGCTCTTTTGACCCATTTGCTGACATATTGATCAAAGCCATAATTGCCCATACCGGCATCAGGATCACCCCAATCTATGAGAAAAACATCGAGCCCGGCGAGCTTCATCTGCTCGATCAGCGAGTGTCCGGGCAGCAGGTCGAGGATATAGTTGCGATTGATCAGCGAGGGAATTATCAGAACCGGGTCGTAATCTGATGCGAACTCAGTGCCGCAACGGTAGAGAGTCCAGCACCCCTGGCGGAACACCTGCACCTTCGGGGTGGGTTCCATGCCCAGTCGATGGCGGTCAGACTCGGTGTAGCTCTTGGTTACCGAGCGCGACAGCATTTCACGGTAAGCTTCCGGAATTTCCTGCGTGGCTTTCACAGCTTCCTGCTCCTGCATTAGAATTTATTTCTTCTGCTTTCTTGCTTTGGCATCTCTTGCTGGCGCTGCTGCTTCCTGCTTCTCGGCGGCGGGTGCCGCTTTAACAGCCGGTTTTGCCTGCTGCGCATCGACGTAGTCTTCGAAACGCTCGGTCAGGTCGATCAGGCGCTCTTCGATGTCGGTAAGCTTCTGCAGAATCTTGACGATTTCGGTGCGCGAGGGCAGGTTCATCGCGGCCATCTGCTCGTCGAGGGCCTTCGAGTAAAAGGCCTTGCCGGTCATGGTGGCGGCAATCGACTTCGACATTTCGCTGATGAACTTCTCGTTGTGAACCAGCTTTTCGAGGTGGTCACCCATAAGTTTTTCCCAGTTTTCTGCCCATTGCTTCATAATATCTTCGCCCATTGTAAACATTGTCGGTCTCCTTTTCAATTCATAAGAAAATCTATGGCACTGCGGCAGGCGTCTTTGCTGTTTCTGCCGGTAGTAATCCCGATATGGCCTGAGGGAATGGTGACTTCGCTGACGGGTGCTTTATCGGAGGCTGGCAGCGCGGTCGTGTGCAGCGGCGCGATATGGTCTTTCCCCGCATTCAAAATCAGGGTTTTCGCGCGGCGGGCGGACGGATCGACCTGGCGACCTTCGGCAGTCATCAGACGGCCCTGTGCCAGCAGGTTTTTCTTGTAGAGGTCGGTGATCAGTTCGTAGTAGGCCTTGGCCGGAAAGCTGACCGGGTCGGCGATCCAGCGTTCCATGGCGTTGTAAAGCTTGATGAAACTTTTGCTTTCGAACTTGTCGTGAAACATTTTGCCTTCTGATAGACTCCCATCGGCTGCACGAACTGAAACGAGAATGCCAGCAGCCAGCCAGGCATTTTGCCCATACTAGCAGAAAATTCTTCGATCGGGAAATGTTCTGCATAAGTCGCGAAGATGCCGGCGTCTTTGAAGTCGATCGGCGCGGTCAGCAGCACGAGGTGGTCGACGAGGTCGGGTTCGAGGCAGCTGAAGGCGTAAGCCATGGTGCCACCGATACAGTAGCCGAGCAGGTCTACGCTTTTGATGCCGTGTTCGCGGCAGATCTGGCGGATCGCGCGTTTGATCGAGCGGTGATAATAGTGGCTGAGCGGCAGGTGGCCGACTTCTTCGTCGGGGTAGCCCCAGTCGATGAGGTAGGTCGGGCGCTGCTGCGCGAATTCTCTGATAAAGCTGGTTTCTTCGGTAACATCGAGAATATACCACCGGTTGATCAGCGACGGAATGATGAGCAACGGGGTGCCGGTGACGCCTTCCGGGCTCTTGAAGCGCAGCAGTGAAACGTTGCCGGCTGTGTAAACTTCCTCGCGTGGCGTGACGCCGCGCGGGTAGGTATCGAGTTCGCCGGCGGTTTTGCGCATGACGTGCTCGGTGATTGCGTCGAGATGCTGAACCAGGGTATCCATGTTTCCAATCATTTATTGTGACCTTTCTTGAAGGTATAGATCTTGAGGATTCGCACTAAGCCACTAAGACACGAAGTAATAAATCCCGTCATCGCGAGGCATCCGCAGGATGCCGTGGCGATCTTTCTGAACTGTGAGACTGCTTCGGAGACAACATCTCCTCGCA
>CAZMWO010000291.1:0-4870 GCA_964569565.1 uncultured bacterium
GATTGCAGGGCCGATAGCCACGCATTCATTGACTTTCTCGCGCTTGATGAATTCTTCGGCGCCTTCGGTAACCAGGCCCTTGCGGCCGCTTGAGCCATCGTCGGTCATGACGAGCACTTCGTCAGACCACTCACGCATTTCATTTTCGAGAATGATGAGATCTTTGCTGCGCGCAGCCAGCACGGTTAATACGCGATTTCCCGCCTGTTTAAAGGCCTTGACGATCGGAAACAGCGGAGCGATGCCGACGCCGCCGCCGAGCGCCAGAATGGTGCCGGCCTGGTGAATGTGCGTAGCCTTGCCGAGCGGGCCGACCAGGTCGGTGATGAAATCGCCGGCAGCGAGCTTGCAGAGCTTACCTGAGCTGACGCCGACATTCTGCACGATCAGGGTAATGGTTCCCTTTTCGATGTCTGAATCGACGATGGTCAAAGGAATACGCTCGCCCTTTTCGCCGATGCGCAGAATGACGAAGTTGCCGGGTTTTCGGGATTTTGCGATCATCGGAGCTTCGATGACGAATTTCGCGACGTGTTCAGAAAGGTTGTGCTTTTCAATAATTTTGTTCATGCCTGTTAACCGCAATCCTGATGATTTATCGAACCCAAAGCCGCCTGCACTGTGCAACAGGCTGCCTATCTGGAAAAGTTCAGTCTGACAAGCTTAGTCCAAAGCCACTACAAAATCAACCTCGACTTTCGCGCTTGCGAACCTATTCACAAAGTCTTCGCGGGCCGCTTCACATTGGAGACAATTAGTAGTATTGTGTAGCACGCCAGAAAAGAGTGAACTATGAAGTTTTACGGCAGAAAACAGCAGTCACCGCCATCAGGAGCCGAAGGGCTTCTGCTTATGCTCGCGGCTGTACCTTTCATTTTTGCTGACCGCTCAGCCGCTCTCTGGCAGAGTGTCTTTGCCGGCCTGGCGTCCCTGCTCTGCCTGCTGTCTGCCTGGCTCATCCTGCAAAAGCCCGATCATGGCAAAATAGTGGCCGGCATCGCAGCCAGTTGCTGCCTGGTTTCAATCTGGCCAGCCATGGCCAGTGACCCATCGACAGCTCTTATGGCAGCCGTTGTCTATATATTTGCAGTCTACAACCTTGGCTGTATGCAACAGGCAGCAACAAGTCTGAACCGAACTGACGACAGCGTAGAACTCGGCTTGCAGCGGACCAGATGGGCAGCGCTGACTTTAACCGGCATTTCTCTCGCCTGTTTTTTCATGATCGGATCGGCTTCAACAACATCGAGTTATGCTCTGCTTAGCATAGCTGTGCTGGCGCAGCTTCTCTCGATTGTCTGGTCGGTCTATCAGCAATCTAATTTTCATAAACTGTTCTGCATATTGCTCAATGCTCTCACCATGCTCGCTGCGATTTATCTGGCAAAAAATGGCCTGGCCTGGTTCGGCAGCCTGATTATCGGTTCCACTTTACTTCTGTTTCTGCCACAGTCGGCTCGCTCGCCAGATTCTTCGAACTGGCTCGACTTCATGATCACCCACCCGGCGCGGGCAACTCTTTTCACCTTTCTGCTGCTCTGCCTGCTTGGCGCCTTTCTGCTTTACATGCCAGTCGCAGCTTCAGATCGCCAGATTTCGCTGATTGACGCCACCTTTACCGCAGTCAGCGCAGTTTGCGTGACCGGACTGATCGTACTCGACACGCCCAATGATTTTTCTGCAACCGGGCAGGCTTTCATTCTGCTGCTGATACAGCTTGGCGGTCTCGGCATCATGACCGTCACCGCGCTCGCCCTGCATACTCTTGGTCGCCGCATAAGCCTTAAGCAGGCAAAAGTATTGAATACCGCTATAAACGCCGATCACGTAACCCTGATTGGTTCGCTAAGGCAGATAGCCGGTTTCACTGCCGTAGTCGAAGCTGTCGGAGCTGTAATTTTGACGCTTCTTTTCTACAATACCGGCAGCGGATTTACCGAAGCCCTCTGGAAGGGCATATTCACTTCAATTTCGGCATTCTGTAACGCCGGATTCGCGTTGCAAAGCGACAGTCTGATCGGCTATCAGAACTGTCCGATGATTTTGCATTCGGTGGCCATGCTGATCATTGTTGGCGGGCTGGCCCCGGCTGTTGTCATGATGCTTCCGGCCTGGCTTAAGGGTCAGACTCTGCCAACTGCCGCACGGCTGGCATTACTGACGACCATAGTGCTTCTGCTTTCCGGAACCCTGTTCTATCTGGTATTCGAATGGAACAACTCACTCAGCCACCTTTCTATCGCCGATCGCCTGCACAACGCCTGGTTCCAGTCGGTGACGCTGCGCACAGCCGGTTTCAACTCAGTTGCCATCGAGAATGTACTGGGCCCGACCTTTATCATCATGCTGTGCATGATGTTCATCGGCGGCAGCCCCGGCGGCACCGCCGGCGGTATCAAGACGACTACGTTCGGAGTTCTGATCGCCACTTTCTGGGCCTGCGCGCTTGGTTACGAAGAAGTCGCGATCAAGAACCGCAAGGTGATGCATGAAACCATTTTCAAGGCCATAACCACGGTTGTCGCGGGCATGGCTGTTCTGCTTGCTGTTATCCTGATGCTCGAAGTCACCCAGACAGCGGGTTCGCGCGACCTCATCTTCGAAGCAACTTCGGCTCTCGGCACGGTTGGACTCTCGTTTGGTGCGACAGCAAAACTCGACAGCATCGGCAAGATCATCATCATGCTGGCAATGTTCGTCGGCCGTATCGGCCCGGTCACTCTTTTCGCCCTGCTCAGCCGCGAGCGCCATTCCAACGCGGCCAATTATCTTGACGCCCGCATAAACTTAACCTGAGGAAAAGAACATGGCTCAACAGATTCTAATAATCGGTCTCGGACAGTTCGGCATGTCGCTGGCTGCAACTCTGAGCAGTAAAGGCGCCGAAGTTATCGCCGCCGACATCAGAAAAAATCTGGTCGAAGAGGCCGCCAGCTTTGTAACCGAAGCCCTGGTGCTCGATGCGACCGACGAGACAGAACTCGCTCGGCTTGAGCCCGGCAAAAGAGATGCGACCGTCTGCGCCATCGGCGACGATTCAAAAGAAGCCTCGATCATCTGTACCGCTCTGCTGCGCCAGATGGGGTCGCCCTGCGTCGTTGCCCGCGCCAACAACCCGATGCATCAGCGCATTCTGCAACTGGTTGGCGCTCATCAGATCGTCAACCCCGAGCAGGAGTTCGGAAAACGTTTCGCCAACCGCCTGATTTACCGGCAACTGGTTGCCGATATGCCGCTTGGCGATGGCCTGCATCTCTCAGAGATAACAGTAAAAGACAACATGATCGGCAAAACCCTGATCGAGCTGGCGCTGCCGAAAAAATACGGCATCATGGTCGTCGCCGTCAGAAGAGGCATGCCCAGCAGCGTCTTCCAGCCGATTCCAGACGAACCACTACAGGAAAACGACAATCTCGTGCTGGTTTCCAAAGAAGAAGCGATCAAGAAACTTATGGAAGGGAAATAACATGCGACTGGCACAAGCATTCAGTCTCGCCGCCTGGCTGATCGTCAGCATCAACCTGCTCATGGCCTTCGGTGCAATTGGTGTATTTTCGCGCATGACTCCGGCAATTGCTGAAATTATCAGCAATAACGAGCGCTCATTGCAGGCCTGCGAAGAAATGCTGACAGCGCTGGTGATGGCTGCACACGACAAAGGCGACAAGAAACTCGCACACAGCCAGAACTTCAAAAAGGCACTCGAACGCGCGCGAAATAACGTAACCGAGGGCGAAGAACCGGCCGCACTCGATACCATCTCTTCACATTATGAAGGCGCACTGGCCGGCAACAGGCAGGCACTCGAAACAACGACGGCCGCCATTCTCACCCTGTCAAAAATCAATCGCGACGCCATGGCCGACGCCGACAAAAGGGCCCAGCAACTCGGCCGCGGCGGGGCCTGGGGAATAGTCTTCATGGCCGTCTTCGTCTTTATCGCAGGGATTCTTTTTATTCAGCAACTCAACAGCAAGCTGCTCAAGCCGCTCGAAGAAATCAAAACCGTTCTGCTCGAACACCAGACCGGCGAAACCCGCCGCCGCTGCGCCGGCGCCAACCTTCCCACCGATATCAGGGGCATCTTCGGCAGCATCAACCGCCTGCTCGACCTCACCAGCCACGACTTCAGCAACGACCGCTGACCGCAACGCACCAGCAAATTCCTGCCTGCCGACAAATTTGACTTTAATAACGAAGTTCGTTATTATTTAGATGTGATCAAATCATTCAGGTGCAAAGAAACGGAAGCAATCTTTAACGGAATGGGTTCTCGCAGATTTTCGGCCATTCTACGGCCGGCAATGCGGAAACTTGAAATTCTTAATGCCGCGGAAGCACTGAATGATTTACGGGTTCCTCCTGGCAACATGCTTGAAATGTTGCAAGGGAATCGTCTTGGTCAGAATAGCATAAGAATAAACAAGCAATGGCGAATTTGCTTTGCCTGGAAAGATGGCAACGCATACGACGTCGAAATTGCTGATTACCATTGAATGAGTGAGGTATGAAGTGGCAAAGAGAAAAATAGAGCCGATTCGACCAGGTGAAATTCTGCTCGAAGAATTTTTGAAACCCATGGGTATTTCGCAATATCGTCTTGCACTGGCGATCGGGGTTCCGGCGCGGCGCATCAACGAGATTGTACATGGTCTGCGCGGCATAACCGCCGACACCGGGCTTCGGCTGTCGAAGTTTTTTGGTCTCTCCGATGGCTTCTGGGTAAATCTGCAAACCAGATATAATCTCGAAGTCGAGAAAGAACAGATTGCCGAAGCCCTCGAAAAAATCAAACCCTGGGCCGCAGCCGCATAAAAACAAGAGATAACGCAAAAAAACCGTCACGCGGCCGCAGCTTTGAGCAAACGCC
>CAZMWO010000292.1:0-4862 GCA_964569565.1 uncultured bacterium
GATCTCAAGGCGCTCGAACCAGTTGCAGGCGGCCAAGGTGCGCGCCGCGAAAAAACAGGCGGGCGCGGCAGTCGTCGCCGGCCAGACTTCAAACCTGTTCTGGAAATCGACGGCTGTCGTTATTATGCCGGCCGCAACGCGCGCCAGAACGATGCGCTGACCTTTCAGCTGGCGCGGCGCGGCGATTACTGGTTCCATGCCAACGATGTGCCGGGCGCTCATGTTATTCTACGCAAACCTGAAGGTGAAATCGGCGAAGATGATCTCTACCGCGGCGCCTTGTTGGCCGCATGGTTCAGTTTTGCGCGCGAAAGTGGCAAGGTGCCGGTCGATTACGCAGATGTTGCACATGTAAAAAGAATTCCAGGCGGCGGCCCCGGGCGTGTTTCTTACACCAGTCAGAAAACCATTCTGGTCGATCCATCTGCCGCAAAACTGCTTCTCAATGTAGACCGGTAATTGCTGTTCTGGCGAATCGAATGTATAATCTGGGCAAAATGAGAAAAAGTGGGGAAGATATGAAAAAAACACTGCTGCTCGTCATGGGTCTGATAATTATGCTGGCCGCAATTGCGCAGGCTCAGACACCGTCGGCCGAAGAAGTCCTTAAGCTGATACGAGACATAAGACTGCCGCAGGATAACCTGAGTTCGCTGGCGTTCGATATGCGTATGAACCTGCCGATGCCGCTCAATATTCTCTGCCAGGTCCGCTATCATGAGCCGGACCAGTATTCTCTGCATGTTTTCGACGACCATGACCAGACCCCGGTGTTGATAATCATCGGTCATAATGCGCTGATAAACGACCCACTGGCCATCAGCCTTACTCTTATCGCTTCGGCCGGTGTTGCCTTCGATCTTGTGCCGCGCGGCGACGAATACAATGCGCAGTTTGCTTTCAACATGCCGACTGACAAAGCGATCAACAACCGCGTTGAGCTTGATTTTAAAAGCATGTTTGCGCGGGTCACCGAGAATGTCAGTATCGAAAATGCTTCAGATGGCGAAGTCATCTTTTCGGGCACGACCAGCAAGAAAAGCCGCTGCGTCGCAGTTCTGGCGCCTGACGAAAAATTTGCTCTGCGCCATGCCAGGCTTTATATCGAAAACGAACCGCTTGCGATACTCGAGATCAACGATATCAAAGTCGATGTGGCTTCACAGCCTGCAGCCGTTCTTTTTCCGATGACGCAACTGGATGATTCGGGTATCAAATACAGCCGGATCGAACCCCAGGGAATGATTGATACCGCTATGGTTGCCGCCTCGGTACTCAAGGCGGTTTTTATCAGGTCAGCAATACGTAATCAATCGCTGCGTGGACAGATTGAAGAAATGACAGGTCAGAAGATAGACTGGCAGATGATCGAAGCTTTTGATGCCGCGCGCTCTGAACAACTGCGCCGTATATTCAAGCCTCTCTGACGTATTTTTTGCAGCTGCTGCCGGTAAGCTCGTCGAAAGTGCAGGCGGCAAATTCGCTTCTCAGCCTCTTTTGCAGCAGTTCCAGTCTTGTGTGAATCGGGCATAGTCGGCTGCGGTCGCAGGCATCGAGATCCTGGCAGCAGACATTGAGGTTGATGGCCCGCTGGTCAAACAGCTCAAGCAAATCGAGCAGCGAAATCTCGGCTGGCTTGCGGGCTAGAAAAATGCCGCCCTGCTTGCCGCGGTGGGTCGCCAGTATGCCTGCTTCTACCAGATGATGCGAAATTTTTCGCAGAAAGCGATATGGTATCTGCATCTTTTCGCTGATTTCAGTGGTGGCAACAGCGCCGTCGCTGCTGTGTTGAGCCAGATAAAGCACGGTTCGTATCGCGTAATCAGCTTCTCTTGTAATCATCTTCTATTCCGCCAGCATATAATGATATAAAATGAGTAACAAATATCTGCCGGCGAGTCAAGCATTAGATTGTCAGCGCTGTACTGCTCATTGACAGGGTACGCGTGGTGCATTAGAATGTTGCAGAATGCAGCGGAGGTAAAAGTGGCAGCACATAAAAGCGGGCGGCGCCCGGTAAAAAGAAAAAGCAGCGGTCAGGCGGCAGGCAGCCCTGACATCAGAAGCAACCTTATTGAATATCTGCGCGAGGTCGAGCTCGACGAAGAGCGTATTCTCGCAAATCTTGTGTTCGAGCCGGTTGTGATCGGCCGTCAGCTCGAAGAAAACCATTTTACCATAACCGATTTTCAAGGCCCCGAGGCGAACCGCATTCTGCTTGGTGCCATGCTCGAGCTGGTCGAAGACGGCCTGCAGATCAATCTCGCCAATCTGATGGCACTGCTTGCTCAGGAACGTCAGGGCAAAAAGACGCGTCTCGAACTTTCCGGTGGTGAAGACCGGGTCAGAGAGCTTTTTCTCTCGCCGTTCTCGCGGGCCGGTGTCAGCATGCTCGATGATATCGAGCCGATAGTTGAGCGAATCAGAGATCGAAATATCAGGGTCGAAGCGCACCGAACCATGGTGCAGTTTTCCGAGCGCATCATTCATGGCGAAAAAGACGCTTTCGAAATTCTCGGCAACAGCATTCAGGCTCTGCGCAATCTTTTTCTGCAGGGCAGCGCCGGCTACATCAGAAGCCTCGATTCACACCTCGCCGAAATGGAAGAGCTGATCACCGACCATCGTGAGCAGAAGCGCAGTTATCTTGGTCTGCAAACCAATTTTCCAATTCTGATGGAGCGCCTGAATGGCTTTCAGAAAGAGTTCTATCTGATCACCGGCGGCGTCGGCATGGGCAAGTCTACCTTCGCAACCCAGCTGGCATGGGACCTGGCCAACCTCAATCCCGATCTGACCGTCATTTATTTCAGCCTCGATCTGAACCGCCTCGATGCAACATCAAAGATCGTTTCGCAGGCAGCTGAGATTCCGATCGACTATGTTAAGAACCCTTATATCCCGCGCAGCGATATGGAGGAAAAGCGCAAAGCCGCTTTGCAGACGGTCGGAAATTTGAGCAGTCGCCTTATTCTCGTCGATGAATCATGCGGCCGGCTGTTTATCGATGACGTAAAAAAATATGTTAAACGCACGCGCCTCGAAAGGGCGGGCGACGTAGCGGTAGTTATCGACCCGATATTCAAAATTCTCATGCGAAATCAGGCGCAGATGACCTTCAATGAGCGCTGTAACCTGCTTTCGGCCGAACTTAAAAGTCTGGCGGCGGTAGAGGGTGTGACGGTAATCGCGACGGCAGGCCTGCCAAAAGCCATCAGCAGCAGGCGACCGGTAAAGGAAGACCTCGAAGAAATCATGGGGCTGCTTTACGACCCCTACGCGGTATTCTTTTTGTACTGCGATTATCTTAACAACTTCGATACGCCTTTCCTCGAATGGGAATGGGGCAAGGAAGACAGTTTCATGATACCGATCACCGAGGCGTATGTCGCCAAGAACAAGATGGGCAGCAGTAATGCGCGCATCTTTTACCGGTATTTCGAGGCTTATTCCAAATTAAAAGAATGCGCGCCGCAGGAAGTCGAAAACTATACGGCGATGATCGAGAATCTCGAACGCTTCAAGGAACAGCAGGCCAACCCGCACGCCGCCAGGCGCAATGCCAGCGGTGGCCGCGCCGAGGAATTTTAAATGGAAACAGAAACAGCACAGGAATTTTTCGAAAAAGGTGTCGATCTGCAGCAGCGAGGCCTCTTTGATCATGCCATCGAAGAGTATGACCGGGCTCTGCGTCTTGACCCTGAGAATATAAATATCATGCTGAACCTCGGGGCCGCCTGCCTTCAGAAAGGCCTCTCAGATCGGGCGGTAAAGCTGCTTAAAAAGGTGCTCGAAAAAGAGCCTGAAAACAGTATGGCGCTCTACAACATCGGCAAGGCTTATGTGTATCGCGAAGAATACGAGGTGGCTCTCGCGAATTTCAATCAGGCAGCAGCTCTACAGCCTGAAGATCTCGACATCAAAAAGCTCATAGCCGTTTGCCTGCGGCATCTCGGGCGTATCGAGCAGTCGGTGACAATTACGCTCGGTCAGCTCGATACTATCGCTGGCGATGCCGATGCTTTGCTGCGCCTGGGCGATGACCTGATGCGTCTTGAGCGCTTCGATGAGGCGCTTGATATTTTCAGGCGTGCCAGCACGGTTGCCTGTGACTCGATACTGCCGTTACTCGGTATTTACCAGTGTCAACTACGTCTTGATAATAGGGAAAAGGCTGTTACAGCACTCAAACGTGCGATAATGATCGAGCCGACCAATCAGGATCTTCTGGTAAAGCTGGCCGATGTGTATCTTGGCGATGGCAGAATTCCGGAAGCGGTCGAGGTTATCAACAAAGGCCTTGAAAGCATAGACTCGCCCGGTTTGCTGCGCGAAAAATATAATGAGATGGCCCGCCGTTTGCCGGTTTTGCGCAAAAAAGCCGCGGCTTCCCGTCTCGAGTCCGGATTGAGCCGCCACGAAACCGATGTGTATGATATTCTCGACGGGCTCTATGATGGCCGCATCAGACTTGAAATCGCAGTCAAAGAACTCGAGGCGCTTCGGCGCAAGGATGCTTCCGATCTGCTGGTTGCCGATGAGCTTGCCAATCTGCTGTTTCAGGCACGCGAATTCGGCCGGGCGGCCGAGATTTATTCAGAGGTTCATCTGAGCAGGCCTAAAGAACCCCGGCATCGTATCGACCTTGCTAAGTCGCTGGCTATGAAGGGTGACACGGAAGCTGCCCGCGCCATTCTGCGCGATTCTCTGCGCGACCTCGGTCACATGCCCGAACTTGATCTGGCGATGACCGAACTCGACCTGTTCGACAAAGAATTTGCCCGCGCTGCCGGTCGGCTTGAAATAATTCTCAAAGAATATCCGGCCGAACAGCACGCATTGTTTCTTTATGCTTACACTGC
>CAZMWO010000293.1:0-776 GCA_964569565.1 uncultured bacterium
GGAGGTGGTTACCTTGACTTGCGTTATCATGTAGATGTTGCAACCGACGCAGGGGCAACTTCGCGAACAATCGACGCAACAGTCCTGGGTCTTGATGCCAATAATATTGCCTCTTCCGTTGTTGCACCGGCTGGTGGCAATGGCAACTGGACAGTAATGGATTCTACGGGGGTTTTATCAGCTGCTCAAAACTACACACCCGAACAATACGCCTTCAATCGCGGTCAGCAAATCTTCTGCAAGTTTTCAGATGTCGCAAAAGGTTATTATCGCATAGATGTTTTCGATGGCGTAAATGCTAGTACAGCAGTAATCTCAGGAAGTGAGACAGATCAAGGTGCAGATAACACGGTTACTTTGCCTTTCAAAACGGATCTCGCAGGAAACTTTAAATATAATACCTGGCGAGTAGATCTGATAGGACTTACTCGAAAAATGCCCGGGCCGACATTTGTCAATCCCCAGCTCTTAGGGAGGCTTTATTTTGAAAACCAGGAACAGAGCTATCTGACAGGTGATTTGCTTCTCTCTCCTGAACCGGTCGAAGTAGGCGCAACAGTCACTGTGACACTGTGCGTAACAAACCCGGTTGCCAGCGGATCGACCATTGCGGACGTCGCTCCGACTACTCCTGTGCCAACCAGCAACGCGAGCGGCAGTGTGTCAGAACTCGTCGGGCCAGTACCGGCCAGCGCCGATATCGCCCCGGGCTTTCCGGCGACCTTCACCTGGTATTGCAGTGCTCAGACAATCAGCGGAATTGCCCCGGCCAGTTA
>CAZMWO010000293.1:786-4861 GCA_964569565.1 uncultured bacterium
GCCACATTCACCGGCACAGACCAAAACGACCCCTCAACTGTCACTGGCACAGATATATCGAATTCGATCGTCATCGCTCAGCGGCAAATTGCGTTGGCGTCTACGACGATTGGCTTTGGCGACATGAAAGTCGGCGAACTCAAATGGGTCGGGCCCACCAGCGTAGTCAACTCCGGAAATGTAGAGCTGACCGATGTTGCCTGGAGACCTTCGCATCTCGTTCATACCAATGATTCAGATTACATACATCGCAGCTACATCACATTTTCACCGGCAAGTGACTTTTCAATCTCACTATCAAGCTCGCAGGCAGCCTCTTTTTCACTTTACATACCCTATAATCAGGCTTCCGGCACATACACGGCCATCATGGATGCGTTCGATGATTATTATATCGAAAACGGTGCCCGCGAGGCCGAAGAGCCTTATGCGACCTTTACCGTGCAGGTGAATGTGCTTGAAACAGCGATTGTTGACGTTAACGAAACTCTCATCGATATCGGTAACTGGCCACAGGACTCGATAACAACAGCTAAGACCATTTCCGCGCTTAACCTCGGTAACGTCAACCTCAGCTCACTCGAATTTGAACTGCTTGACGATGGCGGGCTCAGAGCCACAACTACCGTTACCATACTCCCGGCCGGCCCGCAGGCTCTCGCTACCGACGGTGTTTTGCTTGCAAGCATTTCGGCCGACGTATGGGAGTTTGAAACGCCGGGCGTCTACCTGATGAACTGGCGTCTTAAAGATACGGTCGATACCGAGGCCAGCGATACTTTTCAGGTTAGAATAGGCATCGGGGACATGGCTCTGGTTGCATCGCCAACGCCGATCGACATGGGCAACGGAACTCCGACTTACACGATCAGCAACGTGCCTTTTACCATAGAAAACACGGGCGATCTCGATCTCACCAAACTTAAGCTGGTTAAGGGTGACCTGATATTCGGCGGCACCGGCGTCATACCAGGTGAAAACATTATCCCGACTCTTCCAGCAGTAGTTGCTTCACACACAACAGTAGCCGCGACAATGTCTCTATACGTTGCGGCCGGTGTTCCTGTCGGCGATTATCAGGGCGGTCAGACCATTTATGAAGACCTCGACGGCAACGATGAACTAAACGGTGACGAACCGTTCTTCAATTTCTTCATGAAGGTGCATGTTAACGAATACCGGGCGATTCAGGTGCTGTCAGGAACAATCGACTTCGGCGGCCGGGTGCCCGGTGAGTCGGCAAACATGAGCTTCCAGCTCAAAAATATCGGCAGCGTCGAGCTGGTCAATCTTGTCTGGGCTGATGTCGATCTTTACTCAGCCGAGACTCCGGTACAAACGCTCGGAAAAATCTGGTATGAGTTCCTGCCGCTGCCGGCTAACACTCTTGCTATTGGCCAGATTTTTGATGCCGTCGGCTCGATAACGATAGATGGCACAACTCCGCAACCCGATGGCAATTATGCCAATCTTGTCGCCACCCCTGCCTTGATTTTTGACGACAAAGACAACCCCGGTACGTTTAGCCCGGTCGAAGACCCATACGACAGCTTTAATGTGCTCTGTCAGGTTGGCGGCAAATCGCTCGCAATTCTCACAGACCCGATAAGGATTACCGGGGCTCTGCCCGGCAGCACATCTGACAGCGCATTTTTCGAAGTTCAGAACACTGGCAAGCTGCTTCTGAAAAAAACCAAAGCGAAGGCGATAACGGATCTGACCACCGGAACTGCGACCATGGCGGCGTCAGTATGTATTTTCAATCCAACAGTTTTCGACGCCATGTCCGGAAGCCAGACCAAATCAGCTTACTGGTCGGTTGCAGTGCCGGCCGGCACCATGCCCGGCAGCTATACTGCAACCCTGCTGGTCTGGAACGATGATGACAGCGATGGTGTTCTTGATGCACTTGAAGCAAGCGATACCGCGACTCTTGAGATTGAAGTCGTTTCAAAGCGAATAATAAGAGTAGAGCCAAACCCTGCTGATCTTGGCTTTGTGCCGGCAGGCCAAACCGGCTCAATCAACATTTCGATATACAATGACGGCAACTTGGATATTGCCACCGACGTCTGCCTGCTCGAGGCACCGTTAGACCCGGTATCGGCCGGCCCGATTCCAATTGCGTCAATCAGCATGATTCCCGAGCCTGCCACCAACAATCTGGCCATCGGAACTATGGTTAACGCAACTATTCTGGTAACTGTACCGACAGGGCAAACAGGATATCCGTACTCTGGCAAACAGGTGATGTTTCTAGATGATGACGGCGACGGAAACTGGGATGCCGGCGAACCAGGCGCAACCTTTACTTTGAGCCTGACAGTCGGCCAGAAACTGCTTTCGGTGCAGCCTCTGATAGACTTCGGCACTATCACCAGTGTTGGCCCGCACAATAAGCTGTTCTGGGTTAAAAATGACACTACCACCACGCTCTCTTACGGAACCTGGCGGGAAATTTCGCCTCTTACCAAAGGCGCCGACGCTGTTCCCGCTTCCTGCCTCGAATTTATTCCTACGAACTTCACAGTCAGTTCGGCTGCAACTAAGAACGACTGCATCGCCAGTCTGACGATTCTGCCTTCGCAGCCGGCAGGGTTGTATATCGGCACTTACACAGCCTTTGAAGACGATAACGGGAATGGGGTTCCCGACGGCTTTGAGGCAAGCGGCACCTTTCAGGTGCGGGTGGATATCAGCGAGATTCCGGCTGTAGAAATATTTACTCTGTCACCGTTGAACCTTGGCAATATTCCGGCTGGCACGCCTTCGCCAGACTTCGAGATCTCTTATCGAAACATCGGCAATGTCCCTCTGATGCTCGACTGGGTCAAAGCCAGCATGAACCTGATTCCAGCCGGCGACGCAATCACTGCCGCCGAGATAAACTTCTCAATACCAGGCGGACTGCTGGTGGGAGAAGCCGGCACCGGCACAGTCTCGATTACACCCGCCGTCGGGCGTGCTCCCGGGGTATACTCCGGCACGCAAACCCTGCAGGACGGAACCTTTGTTGGCGCATTTCCTCTGCATGGTGATCAGCTTACACTTGAATGTAACGTCGTAACCAGCGTAAACGGCCCGGACCTTGCATCCGGCAGCGCCTGGCAGGAAGTGGCAACCCTTACCTGGACACCACCAGGCGCAACATGGATCATGTCAGCGTGGGTAAGTCTTGATCCGGTTGCATCTGCAGCAATCAGGCTGCTTGAGGTCGATGGCGACGGCAACGAGACCTGGCGCGGCATACTGATTGACAGCAGCGGTTCTCTTACCGCTTCCGGCACGATCAACAGTGGTGTAGTTATGACCAACCGCACCAATAACCCGCCGATGACCTGGCACCGTGTCTATTTCAGCTTTACCGGCCCGAATACGGCAATAGCTTCAAACACCTACATGGTGCTGCAAAACACTACAGAAAACCATATCGCATCGCAGTCTGTGTTCTTTGACGGCATTCAACTCGAAAAAGCAGGCAGCAACCAGACCCGGCCCTCTCCCTATACGGGCGGAACCATTCTGGTGTCGCCCAACCGCGCGCAGTCGCTCGAAGGCAAATACCGCTACTATGAGTGGTAACCCTTAAACAGTATCAAGCCGCGGTTTTGCTGCAATAGCAAAATCGCGGCTTTTTGCTGCAGAGCAAATAAAAGCACCACACGAAGACTCAAAGACACGAAGAGCAGGCCGGAACCGCAGATGACGCCGATATCAAGAGGGTTGAAAAGAGTTAAGAGCAATGAAGGCCATTCAACAATAGAATAATCGATACCGAACCCGATAGCGATTGCGACCAAATTCTCATTCAATGAGATCCTGCGATTCCGCGCAGAACGACGATTATATTCTCATTCTGCGCGCAGTCGTCAAGCGAAGTCGCAGAATCCAGAGAGCGCTGGACCAGCTTTCGTCGCAAGCCTGTCGCAGCACAAAGCCGGCTTCAGTTCCAGCTTTCTCATGGCTGCTGCCTCCCCAGATTTCTAATCGGCGGCAATCTGCGTCATCTGCGGTTACTCTTCTTCTTCTTCTTCTTCTTCTTCTTCTTCTTCTTCTTCTTCTTCTTCTTCTTCTT
>CAZMWO010000294.1:0-4860 GCA_964569565.1 uncultured bacterium
GCTGCAAACTGATAGATTCCCCCCCACCGGTTTACCACTTCGTTGATAAAAGTCGTATTCAACGAGGTAAAGCCTTGTTCTTCACCAGTAGAACTGACATCGGTAAAATTGCCCTGCTCATCGAAACCATGCATTATAGTGGCCGCAAACAGTCGCATGGTCGATTCATCGATATTTTGCTGGCGGCCTGATATGTGCGGCGATTTAATGAACAGACTGCCAAGAAACTTGCGATCGATTCGCAATTCTGCAAAAACAGGGTTCTTTTCGAGATACTTCGCGAAAATAGCGCGTATCTCCTCATCGCGCCCGGACTCCAGACGATCTTCGATGTTCATTGCCAGATCGTAGGTGGCGCTCTGCAGATCGAGCATAAATCTGGACAGGCCTTCGGTAAACTCGGTAAAAAGCTGCTGCTGTCGAGACTCGAGACGATAGCGACCAATCACCTGATTGAACTGGTTCCAGCTGACAAAACCGGCAACCAGCAGCAGAAAAGGCAATATCAGAATAAAAGCGGTACCGATGACTACTTTGCCAGATATGCCGGCTTTGAACTCAAAACCGAACAGGTAGACATTCACCATCAGCAGGATGCCGGCCAGCACAAAAAGACGCGCGGCGAAGCTGATGTGCCCGCGATAAGGAAACAACGGGTGCTGCAACTGTGCATCTGCTACTGAAATCTGAAGCAGCGGCATGCTTCTGGCAAATTCCTTCAATCCGGCAGGAACAAGAGTTCCGCCCTGAATGAGGTCTACCATGCTGCCGCGAGACATCGTCGACTGCAGATGATAGCCGCGGTCGTCTTCGATAAAACGGGTTATCGGCTTCTGCAAAGTAGTTTTCTGTTCCCAGAGGCTTTCAGAGAACTTGACAAAGCGGCGTTGCATTCCGGGGACAAAACGCGCGACCGCAGCTCTGGCCGCCTCGCGCCAGGAAATATCGCGGCCATCGATGATCAGCAGACAGCCCCCCGTAATACGGGTAACGCCGTCCTGCGTCGCTTTAACAGGGTGATAATAGAAATAGACGGAGCCACCAAGTTTGCCTGAAACCGATCTGCTGACACGATACGGGACTATCGGCACTTCAGCGATAAGCGAGAACGTGCGCCTGAAAAAGAGATCAGCCTCTATTTTGGCTTTGTCAGGGCTGGTAAATCGAAAAAGAGCCTTTATCGATTCTTCGGCAGCGCGACTGTGAAAACCATACAACTGCTGCTCGTTTACCGAAACGAACCAGCGCCTGGTCAGAGTTCGCGAAATGTTCGACAGACTACCGCCCAGTTCATCATTGAACCAGTAATCAACCTGATGTGTATCGGCAGAATGAGTGATGACGCCGGCAGCCGGTATTCCTGTCACACCTCGCAGACTTCTGGCCATTTCTGCCGGATCACCTGTATTGCGTGCGGCCGGGCCGGCAAAAAAGCCTTCGCAGATTCGCTGAAGGTAGCTCTCAATTTCGAGATCATTACGAAAACGGTCCATCTCGTTGGTCATTCTGGCGGTCATTGCGCGCAGATTAGCCTGTCTTATCAGCTGGAACAGGAAATCAAGGCTCGCCTGCAGAATGATTGCCGGAAAAACAAATACAGCCAGCCAGATAACCAGAAGAGTGAAGAAACCGACACGGCGTTCAACTCTTATTGAAACTGGTTTTGCCCGCTCAGTCATCTGACACCTCTTCGATGATCAGGCAGAAAGCTGGTAAACCACAAAGGTCAGTAACATCAGACAGGCTCGTGGCATGCGCAACACCGGCGACAGTTTTTGGACAGAGCAGGGTTCGCGAGGCAACATGCCGGCTTGCACTTTCGAGTTTTTCGGCAACCTGTGTCACTTCGCCGATTACCGAAAGCACCTGACGCCCATCGGAGCTGCCGGCAATTCCAGACACGGCCTCGCCGGTGGCAATACCGATGCCGTTATCGATAACAAAAAGACCGACAGCTGAACGGCTTTCATTGAGAGCCTGCAGGCGCCGGCGCATGGCAACAGCCGCGGCAAGTGCCCGCTCTTCCGGCCGCGCCGCCTGATCATGGTAAAAAACCGCGACCACGGCATCGCCGACAAAGCGCTCGATAAAGCCGCCACAGGCCTTGATGGCGGTTTCCATCTCGGTAAAATAGTCGTTGAGCAGGCTGACAATCTGCTGCGGCTCATGCTTTTCGCTGAGCGAGGTGAACCCGCGGATATCACTGGCCAGCAGGGTTACCACACTGCTCTTTGTGCGTTCACCGGCGTTCAGACCAAGCTGTTCGAAAAGATTGTCAGAAACAAAACGCCGCATACGCTCACGCTGAACCAGTCCGGTGGCCATACGATTGAAAGAACCGGCCAGCAGTGCGAACTCGTCTGAGTCAGGTATCTGTACGGCAACCTGGTAATTGCCAGCCGATATTTCAGCGGTAGCCGCCTGAAACCCGGCAACCGGGCGTATGAACATTGCTGAAAGCAGGTCGGCGAATAGAAAGAGACAGAACAGGGTCAATGCCAGCAGAACGAAAGGAAAAAGCTTGAGCAGCAGTTCAAGCCTGAGATCCTGCGATGCTGTAGAAATGCCGGCAAAAACAAGACTCTCACCACTGAGGTAACGACGGCTGACATATCTGAAATGGCCGCCACTGTCTCTAACGAGATGCGAACCGCTGCTGCGGCTGGCCGCTGCGATATCCAGCTGCTGCTTGAGCTCTGAAGATGAATTGACATACCACGGCCACCAGCGCAATATCGAATCATCGACGCGGCGCAGACCAATGAGAAAATCGTGCTGCTGCCATGGTACGCGCTGCGCATAGATTTCGGAAGCAAAAAGGTCGGGGTTGATCAAGGTATAATTGGGGCTGCTCGTATTGGTATTGCCTATTGCGCGCAGGGGTTTGCCGGGCAAACTGGTATCGGGCAGCAGAACGTATACCATACGCGACAGTTCGTCGGCCTTTTTCCAGTCACGCGATTCGACGCCTTCACGATGCATGGTCTGGTGCTCTGAATAAGACTGGTGCAATGAATCGATGGCGAGTGCATAAAAATCGCCCTGGTCGATGAATTTTCTATTGGCCGGAACATTGCGGTCGAGTATGCCGAGATGATCGAGATACCTGGCTGCCAGATAGCAGTCGATACGTCTCGACGAGATACTCGACGGATGCCGTGATCTGAAGGTTCTTGTCGTGGCGTCATCGCGAAAAAAGAACAGTTCAAAAAAGTTATCCGGTGTCACTATCTTATGCGAATGCATTTGTTCAAGCTCACCGGCAGATTTTGCCACGTGCTCGAGCATGCGCTGCTTGGTTTTGAGAATCTCAAGGCTCAACTGCAGTTTCTGGTCGTAATAGTAGCTGATCAGACGATACATCGAACTGGTCGCTTCAGCCCGCAGTTCATGGCCGGTCAGGTTCTGAAAACTGTCGAACAGACTCAGACAGAAATAGCCGAGAATCGCCCAGGGCAGGCAGATCGCAAGAGCTATGATGGCAAGCATGCGCAGACGCAGACGAAATGTATCTGGAAAGCCGAACAGCATGAAATACAGCGATACCGCCATAGTGAAGATAACGATCATGCGGTAGCCGAAAGACAGGTATTTGAGGTAAGCTGCATGGGCTTTGCGCATGGCAGCCATCGAAAACTCGACGCCGATTGCGGCCGGCAGTGCTTTCTGATAACCGGCAAGGCGACTGTAGCCGGCCAGTTCGCTTGGAAATGGCTGATTCATCACAATTTTGTCAGGATCTGCCAAATTCCCGACGGGTAGAGACCGGTAGTATAGCCTTCGGGTTCCGGGGCTGGCTTTCTCTGGCGCCTGCGCCAGAATTTTGTCGACTGTGATGTCGCGGCTGGCAAAGATGATGAAATAGCCGCCATAAACCAGCTCACCGCTCTTAACCGGCATTTTGTAGAGAAAAAAACGACGGCTGCCGAGGCGGGTCGTTGCCATCTCATACACGGTGCCATGATGAGGCGGTTGATAAGCCATATCACCGATATAGTCGAAAAAGAACCGGGTGAACGAGCTGTCGCGTCGGCCTGTTTTCAACATCTCTTCGCGGAATCTGTAAACGTATTCCCAGCCGCGCTGACTGTTGGCGATTACCGGAGTGAAGGTGGTCACATCGGCAACGAAGTAAGGCATAACGGTTTCGAAGCGCTGGCGGTGCTGAACGGGAAAGTTACGCAACTCTTCGCACTCTTCGCTGAACCAGCTCCAGACGTTTGAGAAATCAGTGTTGAAAGAGACTATCAGCAGCGGTTTGAGACCGGCCTCTTTCTCATAGAAATCGCAGAGCTGGCGGTTGGTTGCGAGAGTAAAGATACCCGCCTCCTGGTTTTGCTGAAAAACCGGGTGATTCATGGTTGTAGAAACAATACCAAGCTGAATCTCGGCGCGTTTGATCAGGTTCTCGACAAACTGGCGTGGAATCAGGCTTTTGCGAAAATCTGCGAGTTCCTTTTTGAGATCCTGTTGGGCAGTTTCGAGTTGTTGCTGCCAGAGACGCTCTGCAATGCCGCTCAAGTCACTGACGATAAATAGAAGAGGCAAAAGAACTGCAACGGCAAAGACCAGACTAATCGAGAGGCGCAGATAAAACTCTCTATTCCTGGTCATTTCGTAGTGAGCACCTTGTAAAAAGCCCCGAAAGCCTGGCAGCTTTCAGGGCCTTGAAAAAGTTCATTCTAGTCCTTTGTCACATATGAGTTTAAGAATTCAATCTATAGCTAATTCTGCTTATTCGGGCTCTCGGCGGAATCTCATTCGCTACAACTCTCACCAGGCGTGAGTATTGTTGCATAGCTATAGCTCTGCGTCAAAGTTGCCTGGCTCGAAGTTTCCGCGCCTGAGAAACCCGCCTGC
>CAZMWO010000295.1:0-4860 GCA_964569565.1 uncultured bacterium
TAGTGGTCTGTCAAAGTTGACAACATTTACGCCGTCAGCAGTATCTGATCATGGAAAAGTAGTGTTTGCCCTGGAGTAGGCTCAAATGCTGTCGGAATAAAAATCTGCCGGCCTGGTTAAAAGCCGGCAGATTATAGTTTCAGCCCTTTATTACGCCGAGAGGACGCAGCTTAACCAGCGGCTCGATCAGGTCGAGTTCGCAGCGGATGACGGTGTCGATGTCTTTGTAAGCCTGCGGTGCTTCGCCGAAGTCGTACATCGCATTTTTCGCCTTTTTGCGGCCGAAGCCACCGGCTTTGCCCCAGCGGTCGAAGACAATGCCTTCCATCGCGCGGTTGCACTCTTCAAGCGTAAGCTGGCGACTGGCTTCCATGCGGCCCATCTTGCGGCCGGCTCCGTGCGAACATGAATTGAACGATTCAGGGTTGCCAAGACCTCGCACTATATACGAAGAAGCGCCCATACTGCCCGGAATGATGCCGAGTTCGCCTTTTTGCGCCGAAGTCGCGCCTTTTCGGTGTACCCAGACGTTGCGCCCGAAATGTCTTTCGCATGCGGCGTAGTTGTGATGAATGTTGATCTCTTCAATGAACTCGATGCCGGAAAAGTGCTCGGACATGACCGACTTCGCGGCCGTCATCATACGCGCGCGGTTTTCGAGAGCGTAGCGCAGCGCGAAGTTCATATCGCGGATATAGCTCTGGCCTTCCTTTGAGTCTGCCGGCAGGAACGCAAGATCTTTGCAGGGAATCTCAGCATGCCATTTCGCATTGAGTTCGAGCGCCAGCTTGTTGTAGAACGATGCGATACGGTAGCCAAGGTTGCGCGAGCCAGAGTGCAGCATCAGCCAGACCTGACCGTCTTCGCTGGCCTGAATCTCGATAAAATGATTGCCGCCGCCGAGTGTGCCAAGATTCTTGCGGTCATGCTCGAAATGCGAACGCTCGAACCAGCCCGGTACATCGTGAGTGATCTCTTCTTCATATTCAGCAAAGCCGAGCCAGGTTTGCGTTTTTGCATGACATTTGCCTTCGCCAACCGGCACCAGTTTTTTGATCTCATCGATGATCGCCCTGATTTCACGAGCTTCGCCGATCTGATCGACTGTCAGGCTGGTCTTGGCTGCGCCCATGCCGCAGCCGATATCGACGCCGACGGCATTAGGAATAACGCTTTCGCGGCAGGCGATGACGCCGCCGATCGGCATGCCGTAACCGACATGGCAGTCAGGCATAAGCGCGACATGCATATCGACGGCCGGGTGCGCGGCCAGGTTGGCAGCCTGCTTGAGCGCGTCAGGTTCGAGGTCGTTGCACCATGATTTGATTGCTACTTTCGCCGCTGGCGAAATTGATTTTTTATCTTTGATCCATTCCATTTTTTGCCTCCTTCAAAGGCTTTTCAGTCGCTGCTGACAGCTTGTGCCTGCGCAAAAGTTGTGTACACGCGCGATCGCGTGTTGACCTGTGTCTTAACCTGTCTGTTGATCAGGCGATACGATCGTCAAATGTTTCACGCGAAACATTTTTGTCGCCAGCCGATTGTTTTGATTCGATCTGCAGTTTCCAGAGTTTCGCATCGATCTGGCTGATCTCATGTGAAACCGGCAGAAACATTTCGATGATCTTCATGTTGGTCTTCGTGTGCTGCGTTGGTTCAGTAGTAGTATAGGCTCCACCACCGGCCAGAGCCATCGGCAGCAGCAGCTGGTCGGCCAGGTGCAGATCGACAGCCGCTCCAGACTTAAAGAAGCGGTTTGCCTCACGATAGACTGCTGACGCCACCTTTTTGCGCGACACCCCGAGTTCGCCGAAGCCGCAGAACATTGCCCGGCTGTTCTCGTAATCGAGGCGAAGCATGACAACATTGCCAGGGCCCGGTGAATCTACCGTCAGCGCCTGCCTGTGTACAACTTCGAAGTCGGCGGCGTTAACAACCGTGTTGCATTCGTCTTCGGCGATTTCCCAGGGAATTTTAGAGACTGCCGCAAGCACTGATGAACCATTGAACTTGCCGGGTGTACACAGGTCGGTCTTCTGCGGCCGGCTGGCAGCCGGCAGAACGCTTACTCTGATTCTGCCACCGCCGGCCGGGTAGAAGCCCCAGCGTTCGATTTCACACGAACAGTTGAAACCGATTTTTGCGAGTGCCGGAACAAAAACCTCAGCGATGAAGTGAAACGGCGGTGACATCGGATTGTGGGTGCCGCCTTCCAGGATCAGCTGCGATGGCTTGCCGGCCAGAAGCAGGGGCGGCAGAACGCTTTGCAGCACCAGCATTGCACTTCCGGCCGAACCGACCGCGAAGTGGTATTCACCTGCTATAACCTGGCCTGGTGTGAACTGCAGTGTCTGCGAGGAGATTGCGTCGCCTTCGACTTTGGCTGCGCAGATCTGCTGCACGGAATGCACGCAGCTGAGGTGCTGACGCATCAGACCGGGCTTTCTGCGGCCGGCTCTGATGTTTTCGATCACAAAGCCCTGGCCGGTGCAGGCCGACAAGGCCAGCGCCGTTCTGAGAATCTGACCGCCGCCTTCTCCCTGTGACCCGTCAATTCTGATCATAAGTGCTCTCCATTTTCTGCTATTAAAGCATGTTTACCAGCTTTTCTGCCAGTCCTTTTTCGCCAAGAACCAGGTTGATTTTCGAGCGCTCAGCTACCTTTTCGATCAGCTCGAATTCGCGCAGGCGCATCAGAGTCGGGTTGGCTTCGAGCATTTTGGCAGTGTTGCACTGACTTCTCGTTGCCGCTGTTTCTTCGCGTCTGATGATCTGGTTCGCTTCAGCCTCTTTCTGCGCAGCGACGACCTTATTCATGATTTCGCGCATCTTGCCGGGCAGAATTATGTCTTTGATACCGAAGCCGACAATCTCGATACCGTAGCTCTCTGCCTGTTTCCGCAGCATCGCAGCGATTTCGGCTGTCAGCTGTTCTTTGCCGGCCAGCATTTCGTCGATCTTGCGGGCGCCGATGACAGCACGCATAAGCAGCTGGGCCTCACGATAAATCGCGGTCTCAGCCGATTCACATACCGACACTGACTTAACGGCATCGACGATTTTGTAGTTCACTACTGCGTTCAGGCGCAGGCTGACCTTATCAGCGCTCATGATTTCCTGGCCGGAGAGGTCAATTACCTTTTCTTTCTTGCTGACGACAACGAATTTCAGTGCGGCAATGCCTTTCCAGAAGGCGTAGAAACCCGGTTCGAGCTCGGCGATAAGCTTGCCGTCGCGGTGATAAACGCAGGTCTCGCCCTGTTCGACCTGAACGGTCTCGAGCAGCTGCTTTGCCGCGTCTGACTTGCCGATTTTGTAGAGGTGGCGGTGCTCGAAGCGCGGATCATCGACGGTCAGTTCTTCGATTCTGATGTCTTTCTGAGTGATCCAGATCAGCTGGCGGCCACTGCCGAGCAGCGCGTAGAAGCGGTCATCGACCCAGAGAACGGCGCGCTGGTTGTCTTTAAGATCGACGACTCTGATGCGGTCGTTGAGCAGGCCGGTTTTCACGATCTGATCGACATCCTGGTGCCAGATGAAAAGATCTTTTTCGTTAAGCACATCGACGCGCTCGCCAAACAGGGTGCGCACGAGGTGCCAGCCAGGCTGCAGAGCTTCGATGAGCTTGCCGTTCTTGAACTTAAGTCCAGTTTCAGCGTTCTTGATCTTGATAACTTTCAACATAACCGTCTCCTTTCGATTCTATAAGAGCGATGTTGCGAGGCTCGAAGACGGGCTTGCTTTTTCGTAAGCTTGTGAGCGGAGCGAATCGCTGGAGAAAAAGCAACCCGGCTGAGGGCCGAGCCCATGTGTCTGAAGAAATATAGAGCATATTCTGCTGGCAATTATGAGTTGCCTGGTAATTTCTGGGCCGTCAGAATGTCCGTTTCGTCTGCCAGCTGCGCTCCTGCTGGAGCCTGCTTGAGCAAACCCCGCCGCTGCCGGTTTCTGCTTTCAGGTCGCCGGAATCTCCGGTTTTCGGAAAACAGCCCGCACAGCTTTGCGGTTTGCGGTATCTGCCGTCTGCGAGCGGTTGCGCCGCTACCTTTTTCCGACTCAGCGCGCACTTCGGAAATCAGCCCGTCAGACTCCGCGAACACTCTTCAGGCGGAAAACTGTTGGTAAACAGTTGAGGCTGGAGCAGGGATCGAACCTGCTACTCATGGCTTATGAGGCCATTGCTCTACCCGATGAGCTATCCAGAGTGTCGATCTCGCCTTCCAACCGCCACCGGCATACCCTTACCCAGAGGGCGGGCACCAGGGCGGACGAATCAACCGACGCTCTGTTAATTGCAACCGCCGTGCCAGTTTTGCCGATTTGTTTGAAACCCTTTTGGCAAGCTGATTACGGGGATATATGATTTTTTCTCGTCAGGGTTATTCATATAATTAAAAATAGTATGTTATATTTAATTATATAAATTCTTTATCAAGATTGAATTTGCAAGTATCAAGATCTCTTTAAGGGCGCAGGCAGGCATCCCATAAGCGGAAACTTCGAGCCAGGCACTATTGACGCAGATCCATAGCTCTTCAATATTGCTCTCGTCTGGTGAGAGTTGTAGTGTTGGGATCCTGCCGAGAGCCCGAGTAAGCGATATCGCCAATTTAGAAACTGTATTTACATAGAGTCGTTTGGTGGTTAACAAATTGTCTGTGAGTGGTGGATTATGAAAAAAGTGGTGATTGGTTTTCTGGGGACGGTTCTTGACCGGCGCGGCAAAGACAAACGCTGGGAGAACTGGCGACCTTCTGTTGCTGTTTGTCAGCACGAAGACCTGCTGGTCGATCGCTTTCATCTGCTTTGCAGCAGGCGTGATGAGAGCCTGGCGCGGCAGGTTAAGGCTGATATCGAGCT
>CAZMWO010000296.1:0-2162 GCA_964569565.1 uncultured bacterium
GTTTGACCCTTATGCCGTTGATGTTCCACTCGGTGCTTTCGCCGCTGGCATGGGTGCCGATGCTCTTTGCCAGAGTTTCCTGCGATATGTAACTGCCAAACTGGTTTATGGTATCGTCTATTTCTGTTTTCTGGTCGGCGTCGAGAACTTCGTAGCCAACTTTGATCCGGTCTATTATATCAAAACCGAGTTCTTTGCGCATGAACTGAATTTTATTGACCAGTTCGCGTGCCAGGCCTTCAAGTATGAGGTCGCGTGACAGTATTTTGTTCAGCGCTATGCTGAGCTTACCTTCCGTCTGAACGGCGTAATCTGCGCTGGCCAGGGCCTGCATATCGACTTCTTCGGGCTTGAGGCTGACCGGTTTGCCGTCGAGTGAAAACTCGTAGCCTCCGTTTTCGAGCTGTTTCTTGATTTCGTTGCCATCAGCGCTTTCAAGATGGGCTTTGATCTGCGGAATCATACCTTTAAGCGGCCCCTGCCCGAGCGTCCGGAAATTAGGTTTGGCGACATACTTCATCAGGCTGGTAGAATCACTGATCGGGCAGACGTTTTTGATGTTGAGTTCTTCCTGTAACAGGTGCTCCATGGCACTCAACGTGTCACGTTCGAAATCATCAGCTACTACAACTTTCATTTCGGCGAGCGGCTGTCTGACCTTGAGATTGGCTTCGTTGCGGGCCGCCCGGCCAAGTACAACGACCTTCATGACGAATTCCATCTTGCGCTCGAGCTGTTCGTCAATCAACTCAACGTCGGCGACCGGATAATCAGTGAGATGTACGCTTTCCGGTGCGCCGGCATCGGCTCGCACAACCAGATTGCGGTAGATGTCTTCGGCAATGAACGGGGTGAATGGCGCCGTCAGCTTTGCCATGCCGGTCAGCACTTCGTAAAGTGTGATAAAGGCGCTGCGCTGATCAGGGCTCTTTTCACTGCTCCAGAAGCGGCGGCGACTGCGGCGGACATACCAGTTCGACAGATCGTCGACGAACTTTTCCATGTGGCCGGTGGCCCAGACGATTTCAAAGCGGTCCATTGCCTTTCTGACTTCGTCGACCGTGTGATTGTAGCGTGAAATGATCCAGCGGTCGATTTCGCTGCGTTCCGCAAACGGCATCGCAGCCTGCTTCGGGTCGAATTTTTCAATGTTGGCGTAGAGCACGAAGAAGCTGTAGACGTTCTGCAGAGTGCCAAGATAGCGCTTCTGCGACTCGGCGATCGCCTCTTCGTAAAATCGGCGGGTGTTCCAGGGTGCGGTGCCGCTGTAAAGCGACCATCTGACCGCGTCAGCACCGTATTTGTCGAAGAGCGACATGCAGTCGAGCACGTTGCCTTTCGATTTGCTCATCTTGACGCCATTCTTGTCGCAGATCAGGCCGAGAACTACGACGTTCTTGTAAGGCGGTGCCTTGTGCAGAAAGGTCGAGGTGACCAGCAGGCTGTAGAACCAGCCACGGGTCTGATCGACCGCTTCGCAGATGAAATCGGCCGGGAAGTTTTCGGCGAAGACTTCTTTGTTTTCAAAAGGGTAATGCCATTGAGCGGTATGCATGGCGCCTGAATCGAACCAGCAGTCGATGACTTCAGGGACACGCTTCATCATGCCCTTACATTTCGGGCAGCTCAGTTCGAGCTGGTCGATGTATGGTTTGTGCAGTTCGATATCATCCGGCACATTGCGGCCGAGTTCCTTGAGGTTGGCGATGCTGTCGACGAGATGATGATGGTTGCAGTCTTTGCAGACCCATATCGGAAGCGGAGTGCCCCAGTAACGGTCGCGCGAGATCGCCCAGTCGATCATGTTCTCGAGGAAGTTGAGAAAGCGTCCTTCCTTGATGTGACCGGGAAACCAGTTGATCAGCTCGTTGTTGCGCAGAATTTCATTTTTGAATGCGGTGGTTTTGATGAACCAGCTGTGGCGCGCGTAATAGAGCAGCGGGCTGTCACAGCGCCAGCAGAACGGGTAGGTGTGCTTGATCTTGCCGGAAGCGAACAGCTTGCCGCTCTGTTTGAGATCTTTCATGATCGCGGGGTCGGCTGCTTTGACGAACTGCCCTTTCCAGGGTTCTACTTCGTCTTTGAACTTGCCGTCGAGCCCGACCGGCTGCATGACCGGCAGGTCGTTCTCTTTGCCGACGCGGTAGTCGTCTTCGCCGAAC
>CAZMWO010000296.1:2172-2390 GCA_964569565.1 uncultured bacterium
TATACCCGAGCCGTCTTCGGTCGATACGAAATCGCCGGCAATCACATAATGCGCCTTTTTATCAGGCTTAACGAACGGAAACAGCTGCTGATAATCGATGCCGATCAGCTGTTCGCCCTTGAAGGTTTCGACGACTTCGCCTTCGCCTTTGAGCACTTCGAGGCGGGCTTTGGCGAGAATCATGAATTCATCGTTGAGCTTGACCTTGACGTAATCGA
>CAZMWO010000296.1:2400-4859 GCA_964569565.1 uncultured bacterium
CTTTGCCGACGGCCAGCGCAACGTTCGAAATCAGTGTCCATGGTGTGGTCGTCCACACCAGAAAACTGGTATTTGGCTGGTTTTTGATGGCAAAGCGCACGTAAACCGAGGGGTCTTCGACTTCTTTGTAGCCCTGCGCCACTTCGTGCGAAGACAGCGCGGTGCCGCAGCGCGGGCAGTAAGGCACGACCTTGTGCCCTTCATACAGCATGTTTTCTTTCCAGAACTGGCCGAGAATCCACCAGATCGTTTCGATGTAATTGTTGGTGCAGGTGATGTAGGGATCGTCCATATCTATCCAGAAACCGCCGCGGGTGACCATGGCGCGCCACTGTGCTTCGTATTTGAACACGCTCTCACGGCACTTTTTGATAAAATTTTCAATGCCGAATTTTTCAATGTCCTGCTTGCTTTCGATGCCCAGCTGCTTTTCGACTTCGAGCTCGACCGGCAGACCATGCGTATCCCAGCCGGCCTTGCGCCCGACATGATAACCGCACATGGTTTTGTAACGCGGAATAAGGTCTTTCATCGCCTTGGTCAGCACGTGACCGGGGTGCGGCGTGCCATTGGCCGTCGGCGGGCCTTCGAAAAACACGAATTTTTTCGCGCCTTCGCGGTTGCTCATCGACTTCTTGAAGATATTTTCCTTTTCCCAGTATTGTAGTATTTCTTCTTCGCGCTTAGCAGATACGTTATTTTCGGGTTTTTCGAAAAGCATCACTGTCGTCCTTATGTGAGAGTTTTTATGAGCTGGTTATTGATCAAAGCGATCCTGGCACTGTGTTCCAGGCTGCTGGTGTAATGAAATCCATCTTCGAGACTTTCGCCGATCGCAAAAGTGCCGTGTCCGCGCACAATGACAACGGGAAACTCGCGCAGCACCGGCACTACCTTGGTCGCCACCTCTTCTGAGGCGATGGCGTTGGTAACTTCGATCACCGGTATGCCGCGTTTAAAGAAATACTGCCCTTCGGCGTCGATCGGCATGAAATTCTGGCAGTGCAGGGAAAGCGCAATCAGGTGTGGCGGGTGCGCGTGAACTATCGCGCCGGCACCGGTTTGCAGATAAATTGCACGGTGAACCGGGCGCTCGCGTGAAGCCAGGTGTGTCTGCGCATCTTCACCATCTATAAGGGTTTCGATGATGTCGCAGAATTCGAGTCGATGCAGCATGGCGCCGCTGCGGGTTATCGCCATCATGCGATTGTTGCGCATGCTCATGTTGCCTGAGTGCGAGTTGTTGAGGCCGGCGTCGAACAGATTCTGCCCGGTCAGCTGAAAATCGCGCAGATTGGTCATGCGCTCGCCTCTTTCGCTCCGACGCCGATAAACTGCGGTATGGTATCGCGATAAATCGGTCTGATAATGCCTTTGTTGGTTATAATGGCGGTTATCAGTTCGGGTGGCGTCACGTCGAAAGCCGGATTGTAAACTTTGATCTCTTTTGGAGCGATCTGTTGGCCGCCGATATATCTTACTTCGTCGTGGTTGCGCTCTTCGATCTTGATTTCTTCACCGTATTTGATGGTCATGTCGAAAGTCGAATCGGGCGCGGCAACATAAAAAGGCACGCCGTTGTATTTGGCCAGTACCGCCAGCGGGTAGGTGCCGATCTTGTTGGCAACGAAACCGTGTGCGGTGATGCGGTCGGCGCCGACGACCACGCCCTGTACCTTGCCGTCACGAATCAGGCCGCCGGCCATATTGTCGCAGATCAACGTCGCGTCGATCTTTTCCTGCACCATTTCCCAGGCGGTCAGACGGGCGCCCTGCAGCAGTGGTCGGGTCTCGTCAACAAATACTTTGAACTGCTTGCCCTGTTCCTGGGCGGCTCTGAAGACACCGAGGGCGGTGCCATAGCCCGCAGTGGCAAGGGCGCCGGCATTGCAGTGTGTCAGCCAGGTCTCACCGTTTTTGAGCAGGCTGGCGCCAAAACGCCCGATATTGCGGCACATCTCGATATCTTCGGCCTTGATCGCATCGGCTTCTTTAAGCGCAATCGCCGCGGCTGCAGCAAAGTCACTGCAGCCGGCCAGAGCCTTTTTCATGCGGTCGATCGCCCAGAACAGGTTTACTGCTGTCGGGCGGGTGCTCGCGAGCAGGTCGCATATTTCAGAGAACGCTGTTTTAAAAGGCTTGCCGTGATTTTGCGGGTTGTTGAGGCCGAGCACTATGCCGTAAGCCGCGGCTACGCCGATAGCCGGCGCGCCCCTGACCTGCATGTCGACAATAGCATTAGCTGTTTCCTGTTCGGTTTTGCAGAACACCGTGCGGGTTTCGACCGGCAGCAGCGTCTGATCGAGCAGTTCGAGCCTGCTCTTATCACGGTTATATACTACGGCTTCCAACATCTGTTACCGCCTTTTCTTTCAGAGCCCAATATCGCTATAAAAAACTCATTGTTCTGGTCTTGTCCGAAGGCTGCGGCCTTCAGCCGGGTTGCTTTTTCTCCCGCG
>CAZMWO010000297.1:0-4852 GCA_964569565.1 uncultured bacterium
CGCTCACAAGCTTACGAAAAAGCAATCCCGCCTTCAGGCCTCGCAACGTCAGCCCGACATAGAAACATATTACTACTCCCCCCACAAAAAAGCAAAACCTCAGTCTATCCTAAAAAATCGCAATCGGTATCGCTATCGGGTATCGGGATCGATCTTCTCTTATTCTTCGGGTCTTAGCGTCTCAGTGTGAGGTTTCGATTACGATTACGATTACGAGCACGAGCAAGACTGCACGCTTTTCCGTCATCACTATCGCAATCGGGATCGCTATCGGGTATCGGGATCGATCTTCTCTTATTTTTCGGGTCTTAGCGTCTCAGTGTGAGGTTTCGATTTCGATTACGATTACGATTACGCGCACGAGCACGACTGCACGCTTCTCCGTCATCACTATCGCAATCGGGTTCGGTATCGGTATCGACTTATCTCGTCATTCGCGCGGAGCCCGCGGCAGAGTCGCAGAATCCATTAGTGATACAAAAGCACGTTGATTTTTGCCTTGCCAGAAGCTTCGGCCATCAGCCGGGTTGCTCGTTAATATATCATTTTACGAGGGGTTCGCCGTGGTATTCGGCCTGGTTTTTGTCGGGCAGGTAGACGTAGCCGTAGTTGTTCCAGGCGTGCCAGGGGGTGACTTTGCCACCTTCGGGCCCGGGCATCAACACCAGGCTGTCGGGATACCCGAACTTCTTGAAAAAGTCGGGCTCGCCATTTTCAAGTGGATAAGCAGTATAAGCGAGTGAGAATGGTGAATCGTTTTCCGGCCAGACTTTCATATAGCCGGTAAAAAATTTCTCAGTACTGCTCTCATGTCTCGTTAAGGTGAATGACCCTTCGATGCGCCGAGGCATTTCTGGCGGAACGACGGTCAGTGTGTAATAAAAAGTATTGCGGCAGCGCCATTCACCGTTATCTTCGATGCACAAAAACGCCGGCCAGTGCCAGGCTTTGTACATAGCAATAAAGAAAGGCAGCGAGATCAGACCGGCAACGACAAAAATTACTATTTCGTTCGTGCGCAGATTCTTGAGCATCTCCAGGCCGGCGCGGTAATCTTTGACAAAGTGCCAAGCCAGAGCAATATATACCATGCCGAACATGAATACCGGCCAGAGAATGATCACCGAATAAATTATCGAGTTCCAGTCTGTAATTCTTACTTTATCGAACATCTGCCTCTCCTGAAAATTCCTCGCCTGCCAATGCGACAACAAGCACGGCCTGCTATTTAACTGAATTGTAGATTTCCTTGAAGTTGGCGAGGCCGGCCTCGAGGTTCTCGATGATCTCCTCGGCAAGGTCGGCGGGTTCGGGGAGGTTGTCGAGGTCGGCGAGGGACTCGTCCTTGAGCCAGAAGAGGTCGAGGCTGGTTTTGTCGCGGGCCAGAATGTCTTCATACGAAAATCGACGCCAGCGGCCTTCCGGGTTGGTATCAGGGTGCCAGGTCTCGCTGCGCTTATTGATGTTTGCCGGGTTGTAACAGCTGATGAAATCTTTGAGATCTTCGAATTTCAGCGGATTTTTCTTGAGTGTGAAATGAATGTTGGTTCTGAAATCGTATATCCAGACTTCTTTTGTCCATGCGGTTCTAGCGGCCGGGTGGTTGTCGAAGAACAGCACATTGGCTTTGACACCCTGCTTGTAGAACACTCCGGTCGGCAGGCGAAGAATAGTGTGCAGGTTGGTGGTTTCCATGAGCTTTTTGCGCACCGTTTCGCCGGCGCCACCTTCGAACAGCACGTTGTCGGGCAGAACGACGGCAGCGTGCCCGTCTGACTTGAGCAGAGTGCGTATATGCTGCACGAAATTCAGCTGTTTGTTGCTGGTGGTCACCCAGAAATCCTGGCGGTTGTAGGTCAGATCTTCGCTATCCTGCTCGCCTTCTTCGTTGGTAAAGGTCATGCTGCTCTTCTTGCCGAACGGCGGATTGGCAAGCACGTAATCGACGCGCAGTCCGGTGTCAGAAATCAGCGCATCGGCCGGCGAAATGAAACTGTCACTGTCGAAATCGCCGATGTTATGGAGAAACAGGTTCATCAGAGCCAGGCGGCGGGTGCTGGCAACGATTTCGTTGCCAAAAAAGGTTTCGTGTTTTAGAAATTTCTTCGCTTCGCTGGTCAGGGAATAATTGGCCGGATTCGCGATAAAATCGTAAGCGGCGAGAAAAAAGCCGCCGGTGCCGCAGGCCGGATCGGCGATGGTTTTCATCGGCTGCGGGCGCACACATTCGACCATGGCTCGAATCAGCGGGCGCGGGGTAAAATACTGACCGGCGCCGCTTTTGGTGTCTTCGGCATTCTTTTCGAGCAGGCCTTCATAGATCTTGCCTTTGATGTCGGCGCCCATCATGCTCCAGTTTTCTCTGTCGATCATGTCGATGAGCTTGTAGAGCTTGGCAGGGTCTTGAATCTTGTTCTGACTCTTGAAGAAAATTTGCCCGAGCACACCCTTAGCATGTGAAAGCTCGCGCAACAGGGTTGTATAATGCACTTCAAGTTCGGCGCCACGTCGGGCAGTCAGGCTTTCCCAGTTGTATTCCGCAGGAACCGGCAGTTTGCGGTTATAAGGCGGGCGGCTGAATTCATGCGCCATTTTAAGAAACAGCAGGAAGGTCAGCTGTTCAAGATAGTCGCCGTAGCCGACTCCGTCGTCACGCAGCGTATTGCAGAAACTCCAGACCTTGCTGATAATGCTGGAAGTATTGTTTCTTTCGTTATTCATGCGTCTTTGCCTCGTGTCGTTTTCTTTCGTCGCGTTGTCGTTTTTGTTTTGACCATTGTCTCAGCTTATTCGCGCTCAGCGCGGATACGTTCGAGCAGCACGCTGGCAGGCTCGTCATACGGGTCCTGCGGCACCAGTCGACCTTCGAAGGCTTTTTTCAAAATACTCTGTCGCAGTGCCCCGGCCTGTTCCAGACTCCGCGCAATGCTCTCTTCAAGCTTGTCACAGACAGAAAGCCTGCTCTCAATCTCGGCAACAATCAGAGCTTGATCTGATAGTGGTGGTAAAGGAAACCGAACAGACTTAATGTCATCTAACCCTAAACCAACCTTAGTTGCTCCTCTCTGCAAATTCTTCAACTGCTTTTGTCCATTTTCCTTTCCAGACAGATAGATAGCCAAATATCGCGGGAGAACTTTTCCAACATCGGGCCTTGCCAATGCTACATGTTGGTTAATATAAGCTTCAGGAAAGGCCTCAGTTACCAAACCTATCATGCCAACATCTGCAGTGATCGAAATTAGAATATCCCCTGTCTGAACACGCGTCCTTTTACCTTCTATGTTAGATGGTAATTTGACATATTGGATATCAGAAAGGTCTAACTTAACTGTGTCATGATCAAGGTTGCCCATGCGAAGAAAAATAGCCCCAATATTTGAGTAATACTTTGCCCAACCGCGAGATCCACTGGTTACAAATTCAAAAACATTTGAAGTAGTTTCCCACTTCCAATGTTCAGGCAATTCGCCGGCTTTTACATCAGGATTGGACAGGCGGCCTTCGAAGGCCCATTTGAGAACGGACTGGCGGTAGATTTTGAGCTGGGCCTGCGCCTTTTTCAGGCTGGCGACTCCGGCATCGAGACTGCTGAACAACTCCTCAATCCTGGCCACAATCCGCTTCTGCTCAGCCAGTGGAGGGAGTAGTGCTGGGTAACTCATCAGGTCTTCAAAGGTTACTCTGGGCCTGTCTCCCGTGGTTTTACTGTTAGCGAATCTGACAAATCCTCGATGATGAAGAAGATACATCAAATAATCAGGATTTAAACAATCGAGGCAATCCAACACAATGAATTCACCCGAACAAACTCCAGTAAAGCTAGCTTTGAAGACTTTATTAAGATATGGTCGCATGCGACCATATAAAATCTGATCTTTGTTAAATTTATTCCCTGCGCTTTTGAAATCGCAGAATGAATAAAACAAGTGAGGTTTAAGGGCATTTGGCGCTATAGAATCCATTCCAATAAATTTTGAATCAGGCATATCAGTTGGTAAAACTTTGATGGCAACTTTGCGCACAATAATACCGAGCTCTGTATTTGCCCATCCACATGGCATTTTATTTGAGTTGCTTCTATTCACTTTATTGCTATCTATAGCATCCATTCTAGGCCGCCAGTGCTTCGTTTAGTTCTTCTAATATCGTTGTCATGCTGTCACCGAAAAGTTGCCACATGCGGCCGCGGCCGCCGCTGGCGTCAAAGGGGGTGTAGTCGAGGTCTTCGAGATCGACGTGTACCGAAGTCGCGATCTGGTCTTTCAGCATGTAGAGCCATTCCATCTGTTCTTTGCTGAATTTGAGGTTACCGGCCTGCTTCTCGAAAAGCCAGGCCTTGAAGTTTCTGTCTACGGTTTTATCATAAGCGGTAAGAGTTTCGTCGATGCCGGCGACTTTGCGGATAAGCGAGACCAGCGCCATCAGCTCGTTTTTCGGCTGACCGCTGACCTTTTCGAGTTGCTCGTAGGCCCTCCATACGCTGAGTGCCGCAATGCCCGGTCGGTCGAGCAGAATCTTTTCTGACAGTTCCTTGATCATTGAATAAGTCAGCTCACGACGGCGATACGGCTGATCGTAAAAAATCTGCAGAGCGACAATTTCGTCTTTATGAGTCATCACCCACTCATTAAAAGACGCTACAACCTGCTGAGCCTTTGCCTGGTTGTCTTTATCCCAGCCCGCCGTTTTTATCTCGTCAGGGTTGATTGTGTCGATTTTCTGTACATGAATCTTGCGCAGATTCTCGATGTATTTGTTCAAATCGCCATTAAACACCTTAGCCGCATCATTCAGAAGTTCAGCATGCAACTGACCGGCACGGGCTTCGATTGCCTGCGGCTCAGCTTCC
>CAZMWO010000298.1:0-4852 GCA_964569565.1 uncultured bacterium
GAAGAGGGTGATGCGGCAGTAGAAGCGGCGATCCAGGCTGCGAATGAAGAGGTCGATCCTCCCGGCAATCCGGCAGCATAGGTTCTTTTAATGAATGAAAAGCGCTTTACCGGTTCGATTGATAAGCTGCGCAATCCTGAACGCTCAGCCAGGCTGCAGGTAGACAGGGTTGTAAATTACAGTCTTGCCGGGTGTAAAACCGCCAAAGTTCTCGACATCGGGACCGGCACCGGGCTTTTTGCTGAGGCTTTTCATTCGCGCGGTTGCGAGGTGTGCGGCATAGACTGCAATGACGATTATCTGGCTGTTGCGGCCGAACTCGTCAAAGGTGTTGAATTCAGTAATGCTTTTGCTGAAAAGCTGCCATTTGCCGATGCCAGTTTCGACCTGGTTTTCATGTCGCATGTGCTGCATGAGGCTGACGATGCCTTGCAGGCCATGCGTGAGGCTTATCGGGTGACGCGACGACGCCTGGCGATTCTTGAATGGCCATATCTTGAGCAGGAGATCGGGCCGCCGCTCAATCATCGCATGCCGGCCGAAACGATAAAGCAGCTGGGCGAGCAGGCGGGTTTTGCTCTCTGCGACCAGATCAGTCTCAAGGTTATGCACCTGAGCATATTCGATCGTTGAGCCCGGTATACCTCTTTTCTGCACAATATGCAAAAAAGTGCCGAATTATTGGTTGGTTTTTGTGGGGTATTTTTGCCTGTTTGTAGGGTATTTTTGCCTACAGTAATGAAAAATTTCTCCAAAAAAAATGTATTTCGAGGCATAGACATCACTGAATCCCTGGATGGAAATGTTGCTGCGCTTATGTGATTTGCGACCGGGCCAAATCCTCATAGATCCATTGCTAGAGTACTTCAAATTTATTGATACCCGGGAGCAAGGAATTAAAATCTTGCTCATTGAAGATCGAAAGGGCTGAACAGTTCCCGTGCTCGTGCGCGTAATCGTAATCGACTTTGTTTTTCGATTGCGAGCACCACTTCGCTGAGCACGAGCACGAATATTTGATCGGGTATGGTTCAGCTTGAATTGCTATAAAACGTGAAAGACGAGCCAATCGCAGCTGCTTTTATTAAGTCGAAACGAGAATCCGGTAAAGTCTATGCCAATTTGTTGTGTCTCATTTCGAATGATTCGGAAAATGAGCACGATTCTTGCTAGGAAAATTGATGAGGGAGGGAAAATAACGTAATGTATAAGCTCAGAAAAAAAAGTGGTCAGGCGACAGTTGAAATGGCTTTAGTTTTGCCTTTGTTCCTGTTTACGCTGATTGGAATTTTCGATTTCGGCAGAGTAATGCATGCATGGGGCACGTTGAACTATCAATGCATTCAAGCCGCCCGCGCCGCCACAAAGCGGATTCAGCCACTGGTGGCCAGAGACATGTTCACTTCTACGACACATACGCCTGAAGACTCTGTAAAAAAAGTTTTCTGGAGATTCAGGTCGCCGATTATGGCTGAAAATAACTATAGCGCTATAGAATTCTCAGGGGTAGGCGCTTATGGCATTGAAACCGTAGAAGTGAAAGCGTCTTTCGATTTCAGTCCTATTACCCCGCTTCTGGGGAGCCTTATCGGTAGCGGAAGCAAGCCGGGAACTATCACCATACATGCTGTAGCTAAGGAGCGAAAAGAATAACGTCCTGGATTTTTTTTAATTAAAAGAATAATAAAACCTGGTTGGTTGGAGGTCGCAACATGAATATTAAAATACACAATTCTGGCCATACATGCTCTCTGAACAGGCGGCAGCGTATTGGTGATGGCTGCTCTGGCAGCCGTATTTATGATAAGTATAGTCGCACTGGTCACAGATATTGGTTATATGTATTTTAGCCACGGCCGGCTTCAGACGGCGGTTAATGCCGGTTGGAAAGCAGGTTTTGACAGGCTTTCAGGATATGAACCGGGTGAACAGCTGACACCCGGAGATATACAGAGTGTCAGAAAGCATATAATTGAAGTAATCAGGACTAACGGCTTTTCTCAGAAGGAGCTTAGCGATGATGATATCGAAACTGAGATTAGCAGGAACAGTCTGAAAGTATCGGCCAAAGGTGAGGTTGGGCTGTTTTTTGCAAAGATAATGAATGTAAATTCCACAGAAGTTTTCGCCAGTCGTGATAGCGATTCGAGCTTTGCGGGAATCATTCCCCTCGCTATTCCTCACGGGACCACCAAGGATTTCAGCAAAAAAATGTATAGCTGCTCCCTGTTCGGGAATGACGAGGGTTTTCAGGGTGGTCAGGAATATATCCTCAAGCTTGGCTCTGGCGGAGGCAACGTAGAAATACCGCCAGAACAGGATAGCTTGAAAATGATTCTGATCCCTATGGGTGCTGGTGACCAGACTGATACAGGATATCTCAGGGCTTACGGTATTGCCTTCTGGTGTCTGAGAATCGGCAATGGAACTGACACCGGATTTACTCGTGGAGGTTCATTTCTTCTGCCATATCACGATGATTTGATTGCCAAGCTGAAAACTAATCCTTACAAATCTGTATCATATTCAGTAATTGAAGGCTCAGATGCGATTCAGGCAATTTTCAGCCAGGTGAATCCTAACGTCCTCGAACTGTATGATCGGCCAAGAATAGCAGTTTACTCGTCACAGGCTGGAGCAGACCCGGTTGAAGAAGTTCTTAGAAGTGCGCTTATTCCATATGGGGAATACAGTATGCCGGATGGCTGGCAAAGAGCGGAAGCCTATGATGAGGACAACAACTCTCATATCTACGATGGTGAGATTCTCGATAACGTCCTCGATGATTACCACTGGGTACATCTCCATCACGAAGACTTTACAGGTTTCAGCGGTGGGTGCGGCCGCCGGGACTGGAGCTGCAGAACTTTTTTCGACAACAACAGCCTGGGAACAGAAGCTAACGCCCAGAACAGGATGTGCCCCTATTGTAGTGGAAAATATACTCTTACATCGACACAGGTATGGAAGAAAGTTTTGGGAAAATGGCAATGGGTAACAGAAACCAGCTGGCAGTGGGCAGATTCATATGATGAGAACAGTTGTCAGTTGCGCCATATACGCTGCGCCGAACGTCAGGGCAAGAATGGTGCATTTTATCGAAACGATGCGGGTGTCACTATGTGTGGATCTAGTGATTATCTGCAATGTCGCGAGTATAACGCCTTGCGCGGCATAGCCGCAGCCCATGGTTACACCAGCGATGCGGAGTCTGAGCCCAAGCCCAGAACCGCGATCGATACAGGTAACAATGGGCCGGGTATCGGCGATAGCGCCGCCGGGTGGTTTGACAAGGCGACAGCAGTGCAAAAAATGAAGTGGGATGTTGCTCGAAAAATTCGCGGCCATGTAGAAATTGGCGGGTTTCTTTTTGCCCAGTGTTTTGCTCCCGAAACGCTGGATATTGCTCTTTGGCAGGCAGAAATCTATGATGGCAAAGATTCAGTTACGGCATTTTCCGGCTGTTTCGCTTTTGAAGACTATCTATATCGTCGATTTCCAATCAAAGTTGGCGTCAGCTATTATTCGACGATTAACTCGCCTATAGCGGCAGGTACAAGCCTCCCATTTACACTTATCGGAGCCACTGAACCGAGATGCCAGAATCACGGTGGTTATCCCGATACGGGCACGGGCCACACTGCCGTATTTAATCACGATTGCGTCAAAGATGAGACAGCAATTCTGGGAAACAGAACCAAAAACAGCTCTCAGGCTCGTTATGTTAAAGGTCAGAAGGGCAGTGGCGAGTTCACGTTTCTCGCCGGACATTACCATCACAATGTCCAGAGCAAACGTCTGGTTTTGAATAACATACTCCTTGGATCACTGGTAGAAAAAGATGTCACCGGCGATGTTCCTCCGCCAAGTGATATCACCGGTAAAAACAAAAGCAGCTACGGGCCGGTTGACATGGACAATTCCACCTCTGGCGGTGCCAATGATTATCGTGACCGCTTCATGTTCGGTTTTAACCACCCTCTGGAAATCAATGACCGCATCATGGTTGAACCGGGCAATATGGCTGGCCCGACCGATCAGGCAGTTAATTTCAGAGTTTACGGGGAAGAGGCTTACAGGCCGAACGCAAGAATCATCGTCCCGATTACCGACATTGGCCCTGAAATTCCTTTGAACAGCGAAAAAAATGCGGAGGCTTCCAGCATTTATGATTTGCAGGGCCAGGATCACCCCAATGGCATTTACCGACCTGAGAATTACGACTTTGAGGCCTCTGTTAGAATCATAGGGTTTGCCGAATTTGAAGTCATTCCCCCCGCGAGTTATACCAGAGCGGGTTACGATGGCTCTCTTGATTACGAAGCCGGTCATGCCGGTGACCTTGGGCCCTATCAACCTGGCCAGGTAAGAGGAAAATTCATCAGATACATTGTCGATCCTAATGAATTGCCGCCAGGTAAGCTTTATTAGATTCTGGCTGCCTGCAGTAAGTAATTCAAAGGCCTCGTGTCAAATACGCGAGGCCTTTTATTATCTGAGCCAGGAGTAAAACAACAGCACCATACATGAAATGCTACCGGCCAAAACCTGAGTTGCAAGGCGATGAGTCTGTTGCAAGGGCGAGTTCTGTAGCCGTGAAACCATTAAAGACATAGCGCAATGAATTCTCAATGTTCCCGTGCTCTTCATTACAAAGTTTGATTCTTTAGTATCTGTGTTTGAAGCTGTATTGCGAAAGACGACCTGATAGAATTGAGGATAATGCGCCTGAACACTTTCGATCGCAGGGCCAGGTATACCGGCTTTCTGCACAATGTGCAAAAACGGCATGTTGACTGGCTGAAGATGCCAGAATCAGCATTGCACCGGGCCAAAAAAACTTCAAAATTTC
>CAZMWO010000299.1:0-4845 GCA_964569565.1 uncultured bacterium
AAGGTCGGTGAGCGGCTTTACATGGTAGATATGATGTGGGTTGCGGATGTCGGTGAGGCTATGGCGGGGGAGCAGGCTTTGGGTCGCCGAAAGCTGCTTTTTGTCAATCTGGTTGATACGCTCAACGGCTTTCAGGAAGAGCTCCAGTCGGGATATGCCGAAAATGCGGTTTCCCGCCAGGAGATGAAAGATGCCCTCGACCGTGCAATCGGCAGAACTTCAGAAATCAGAATCACTGGAGAGGCCATGATGGACTCCGGCCTGGAATGGTGCGGCAGTGTGGGGTTGGTGGCTGAGCAGCCGGGAGAGGCAATAAGCCTGGTCAGCGGCGCTTCCGACGGCGGAGCGGGTTCTGGTGGGTCGGTTTCCGGTGTCAGAATTTCTGGTTCCGGTTTTTCAGGATCTTCCGGCGGCAGTTCGGGAGGGTCTTCGGGTGTGTCCTCGACCTCCGCCGGGTCTAGCGTGACTTCCGGCTTCTCTGCTGCTGGTGGTGCGGTTACAGCCCCCAGTAAGAGCAATCCCCGTACAACGCATGCGGTTTCTCATCATTCGTCTTCTGCTCCTGTTGTCTCTCAGACGCAGACCCAAACGCAGGTTGCAGTTCAACCGGCGGCCGTGAACCAGCCGACCGTGCCCAGGCAGCCGACTCCGTCTTTATCCCGCCCGTCTCTTCCTCCGCCTCCGCCGCCGAAGAGACCCGAGCCCCCGCGCCCGCCTCCGCCGCCCAAAATAAAAACTCCAGGCGGCACGGCAAGTGTTCTTTTCTGGTTTATGACCGGTCTGGCAGCGGTTGTGTTTGTCGTTGTCACATATTTGATTATCAAAAATATGAGAAAAAAAGTCATTCAGGAACACTCTCTGATCATGAATGAAGAAAAGCTGTTGCCACCTGAGAGAATGCGCTGTGAGACAATTTATGACAAGGCTCTGCGGGAGGCCGAACAGGGCAATTATGCCGAAGCGATTCGTCTGTTGACCATAGGATCACTTATTCTGCTGGAGTCGCATCGGGTGATAAGTTATCAGGACAGCCTGACTAATGGCGAGTATTTGCGCGAACTTATGGTCGAGCGTGAGTTGCATACTTTGTTTTCTGCGCCCATGGCCTTGTTCGATCGTCTGATTTATGGATTTCAGAGCCCCGACAAGAGAGATTTCGAGACTTTCAAGACGTTTTACCTCGACCTGGAGAAGCTGAAAAGATGAACAGCCGTAAAATGCTCGATCTGGCGCGAGGCTACTCGATCTTTATTCTCTGCCTCTTTATATTTGCCATGTGGGGCATAAACCTGCTGTCGATCTCGCAGACAGAGAAGGACGTGGTGATAACTGAAGAAAACGGGCCTGAGCTGGTAGAAGAGGGCGCCGTCACCAGCTTTTATATAAAGCCCCGACCTCTGCTCTATTACTATTTCACGGAACTGGGCTACAATATTGATTTTGTTCCGGTTGTACCTCAACGCAACCGGCTGTTGATGATAATTGATCCGATTATTGCTGTCGACCAGGCGAAATTGCGTGAGTTGTTCAGCTGGGCACGAAATGGCGGGAATCTTCTGTTTCTGTTGCCTGACAAGCACGATCTCGATCGTTTTATCGGAACCGTAAGGCATCTGCATGAAAAGGATCTGCCGGAAGACCTGATGTTGCGCCTGCCTTATCTAGACGAGATCGAAACGGTCAGTACGGGGCGACAGGCAGTACATCGCCAGCCCGGGATGAGCTTTTTTTCGGTTATGCCGGAGCAGATGGGCGGCAGCCATGTTTTTATGTCCTTTCGTGGCCAGGGACGCCTTCTGGTGCTTGCGCACAAAGACTTTCTCACTGGTGCCGGGCTTAAAAAGCGCGACAATCTTGTTCTGATAACCCGCATTGTCGAGCATCTCGCAGGTGCCAGCAGTTTTTCGATACTTGACACATTTCCGAGCGCTACAATTCGTGCGCGTGGCCGGCGTATGGTCGTGAATCGCACCAGTTATGCGGCGCGGCAGAAATTCGATCATTTGTCGTTCTGGAGCCTGCTTAAGGCCAATCCGGTGAGCTGGGTTCTTCTGCAGATGCTGGTGGCGCTTACGGTATATTTTGTTTCGACCGGTCGGCGTTTTGGGCGCCCGGTTGCGCTTGTCGACCAGGGGCAGCGGAATGTTTCGTATGTCAGGAGTCTCGGGCAGCTTCTGTCGGCGGGAAACAACAGCGACTATGCGCTGTCTGAGATTCTCTATGGTTTCGCCGCTGCTGCCATAAAGCGTTATGGTCTCGCGCCGATGGCTACGTTGCGTGATATAACCGCAGCGATCAAAGAGGGCAACATTGAGGTTGCCGACCGGCTGGGCCGGATTGAAATAGATGTTAATCGTATTTTGAACCACCGCGATACTTCGCCGGAACTGCTGTTGCGGGTTGTGCGGACACTGGAATGGGCTAGAAAGGAACTTAAGCTCCATGATTGAACTGTCACGGGTTAAGAAAATATTTGAGGACATTCGCGCCGAAATCGGCAAGGTGATCATCGGGCAGGATGAGACGGTAAATCTGATGCTGTCGGCTTTGCTGGTCAAGGGCCACATTCTGATGGAAGGCGTGCCCGGTACTGCAAAAACGTTGACGGTAAAGACTGCGGCAGAGATAATTGGCGCAAGTTTCAGAAGAATTCAGATGACTCCCGATCTGATGCCCTCAGACGTTCTGGGGACTAACATCTTCGACGCGCGCAGCGGCGCTTTTCACGTGCACAAAGGACCGATATTCAGTGATCTTGTTCTGGTCGACGAAATAAACCGTGCGCCCGCCAAAACTCAGTCAGCATTGCTCGAATGTATGGAGGAACGTCAGGTGACCATCGAGGGTAACTGCTTCGAGCTTTCCCCGATATTTACTGTCATGGCGACCCAGAACTCTCTTGAATACGAGGGCACGTACCCTTTGCCGGAGGCTCAGCTCGACCGCTTTCTGTTCAAGATTATGCTCGATTATCCGGCTGAACAGGCGGAGAGAGAAATTCTCGGTCGATTTGAGGCGGGCTTCAGATCTGATAACATCAAGAAGGTCGGCTTGTCGCATGTGGCAGATATCGAAGAAATAAAGGAATGCCGCGAAGCGGTAACCCGTGTGCACACCAAGGAACCGGTGGTGGCTTATATTACCGACATAGTAAGGGCGACCCGTGACTGGTCTGACTTTCAGATTGGCGCCGGAGTGCGCGCCAGTATCGGGTTGTTGCTGGCTTCCAAGGCGGTTGCGCTTATGGATGGTCGAGAATTCGTTACTCCAGATGACGTGAAAGCGGTGGTTTGCCCGGTTCTTCGCCACCGTGTCATTCTCAAGCCCGAGGCCGAAATTGAGGGGATTAGCGCAGATATGGCGCTGACAACGGTTCTCGGCCGGGTAAAGGTGCCCAGGTGAAACAGGATAAGAGCAGAGCGCTGGTAACAGACGGGCTGATACTGTTTGTCGGCTGCGTTCTGGCTGTGGCGATTCCTTTCGTCGTGGTTCCTCTGGCTGTTCTGTTGGCGATAGTTTCATTTCTGTTCAAGCGCTGGCGGGTGGTCAGGCCTGATGTTCCGACTCTTGGTGACATGTTCTATCGAGGGCAGGTTGTTGTTACGACAAGGGTCGTACTGCTGCTGCTTTTCGGAACTCTGCCGCTGATGCAGGCCAAAAGTCATACCGGTGCTGTTGCTCTGTGGTTCGTTTACAACTTTGTGGTTTTTCTTCTGGTGATAATCGATGTGGTTATCTCGCCCCGGCCCGAGAACCTTGTTGTAGAGAGGCGCCTGCCACGCAAACTTTCGATCGGGCGCGACAACCCGGTCGAGATCGTTGTCACCAACAGTTCGCACCGGCCTCTGAGTCTTGAGCTGGTCGACGAGTTTCCTGCCGAGTTTTCGGGAGATGGCAGAAATATCTCGCTTGAACTGGCGCAGCGAAGCAGTCGTAGTTGCAGCTATACGGTAAAGCCGCAGCGCCGCGGCTGTTATTTCTTTAACCGCACAGTAGTGCGATTCAGGGGCTTGCTCGAGCTGGTGGTTTTTCAGCAGGAATATGGCGAGGCCTGTCAGGTTGAAGTTTATCCTGATATCGCAGCGATTTCCCGTTTCGAACTGCGGATGAAGCGCGGGCAACTGGCGGAAGCCGGTCTGGTTACCGAACGGCGCCGTGGTTGCGGCAGTGATTTTGAGAGTTTGCGCGAGTATGTAAAGGGCGACGAATTCAGGCGTATCGACTGGAAGGCCAGTGCCCGAAAAAACAAGTTGATTACCCGCGAGTTTCAGTCCGAAGTCAACCAGTCGGTGCTGGTTGTCATCGACTGCAGTCGCTCGATGGGAGCGGTCGTCGATAACCTGACGCTGCTCGATCATGCAGTAAATTCGGCATTGATTATGGGTTATCAGGTAATGAAAAAGGGCGACAGAATCGGTCTGCTCGCTTTTTCAGACCGGCCGCATGTTTTTCTGCCACCAGGCCGTGGTAAAGCGCATTTTTACAGCTATATCAGGCATCTCTATGCAATTGCGGCCAATCGCGTCGAACCCGATTACGAAACCGTTCTGCGTGCTATCAGCGCGACCAGGCTGCGCCGTTCCCTGCTAATGGTAATTACCGATCTGACTTCGGGTGAAGCAGTTAACAAAATGCTGTCAGCTGCTCCCATGATCAGTCGCAAGCACCTTACTGCTGTCGTTTCGGTGCTCGACCCGAAATTGCGCGAAATTGCCGATGCCGTGCCCGACAACGTCGATGCCGTTTATGACAAGGTTGTCGCCCGCACGATGATCGAGCGCGTTGCCGGCCTGAGCCGGCATATTGAAAAAATCGGCATAGCCACCATGCTGGTTACGCCGCAAC
>CAZMWO010000300.1:0-4839 GCA_964569565.1 uncultured bacterium
GACCGGTCTGAACGGATGCTGAACTGATTTATCTGCTGCTGGTCCTAAGTTTTTCATAAACAAATGCCGATAATATTACTGGAGCCTATAAAAATTTAACAAATCCGAAAAATCATGATTGCGAAACAGGAGGCCAGAAATGCTTTGCCCACAATGCAGTACCCCGATGGTCAGAAAGTCTCATTCAGGTCGACAGAGTCCTTACTTCACTCTTAACTGCGCCCACTGCAAATTTGTCATCTTTTACCGCGGCAACTTCAATAACGAAGAGTAGTCACCTGATAATTTTACCACATCAGGCTATGTCAGAATGCTAAATCAACCCTGCCGATAAAGCAAGAAAGACTGATTCGGCAGATTGTCTATCTGACACCCCTGTGCTAAAATGCGTGGAATTCTCTCATCTTTTTCTATTCGGAGATTCCATGCCCAAAGCAGCACTGCCGGCAGTCAGACTCAAAGACATCATCTACATCATTACAGGCTCGATACTGGTTGCATTCAGCCTGTCTGCCTTCACCGTTCCCAATAAAATTGCTACCGGCGGTCTTACCGGGATAGCGACAATTCTGTATTATCTGATCGGAACCCCGGTCGGGGCAGTTGTGCTTGGCGGCAACATAGTTCTCATATCTTTGCAGGCCTGGCTCATCGGCCGCCGCTCAGCCTGGAAAACCCTGCTGTCAATTTTAATCACTTCGGCCACTATTGAACTGATGATGAATATTTATGGCATGCCGCCGTTAACAACAGACCCCATTCTCGCCTGCCTTTACGGCGGTCTGATATCGGGTGTGGGGGTTGGCATGACTTTTCGGGCCGGCGGTACCACCGGCGGGGTCGATATTATCAGCCAGATTCTGCATTTTCGCTACCACATCCCGGTAGGTGATGTAATGCTGTTCTCAAATGTTCTGGTGACCGGGCTCGCCGGTTATGCCTTTGGTCCCGAACTTGCTCTGTATGGCCTTATCACTGTATTTTTCAGCAGCAAGGTCATCGACGCCGTTCTCGAAGGTATGTCGGTCTTTCGCACAGTATTCATCATCTCAAAGTTCCCTGATGAAATCAGCTGGGCGATCATCGAAGACCTGCACCGCGGCGTGACCTGCCTGAACGGCGTCGGCGTTTATACAGCAAAGCCAACCAGCGTACTGCTGACAGCCGTGCGTCGTAAAGAAATGCCTATTCTACGCCAGATAATATACGACTACGACCCCGATGCTTTCGTCATCGTCGGTGATGCCCGCCAGATCCTCGGGCATGGTTTTGTCAGACTTGGCGATGAAGTAAATCGCGAAAAGGAAGTTTGAACTATCTGGCATAGAGAGGTGTACCGATGGCGCAGCGAATACTAAGACTTTATTCATCAGAGTTTCCTGACACCTGGCCTTTCGCTGCGTTTTTCCGGCTGCCCGATGTAAAAACGGTTTTTTTGAGAGACAAGCAGTTTTTTGAACTCAAAAATCCTGACGAAAACTGCTTATTCTTAATTCATGAGGCTGTTTTTACGGCAAATCTGCTTAAGTTCCTCCACTATTTCGATAAAACCGACAAGAACCTGCCTTTGCTTATCGTTGGCGACAGATTTAGTCAGGGCTATCTCGAACATCTGTTTGCGAACCACCCGTTCACCTACGTTGAGATGCCGGTAAGCGAAAAGGAACTCTACGAGCTTTGCCTCAAGGTTCGGGCAGGGCAGGCGCGCTCGCTGCCGGCACAGGACTATGAAAAAGAACTGCAGACAGCAAAAGAAAATATCGAAGCACTGCACGAAATCGGCATTGCGCTATCTTCAGAAAACGACCCTGACAAACTGCTCGAACTCATTCTAACCCAGAGTCGCAATATTGCAGGAGCCGACGCCGGCAGCCTTTACCTGCTTGAGGGCGAAAACCAGCTGCGCTTCAAACTTTCGCAGAATGTTTCCCTCGACTGGTCGGTAAAAGAGAACTCTGTCCTGCCGGTAGACGGCCACAGCATCTGTGGCTATACAGCCAGCGCCAGAGAGGCGGTAAATCTTCTCGATACTTACGATATTCCGCCGGCTTTTTCATTTACTTTCAATAAAAGTTACGACCAGAAGTCGGGGTATCGTTCGAAGTCGATGCTGGCCGTGCCGATGCGCAACAAGAACGGTGAGGTCCTCGGAGTAATTCAGCTGATCAACAAAAGAGCCGACTACGCGCAGAAAGTAGCCGGGCAGACACTGCATCTCGACCAGGTCAGACCGTTCAGCAATGATGACGTTGAACTGCTCAGCAGTCTTGCTTCGCAGGCGGCTGTCGCTCTCGAAAACTCACGGCTGTATCAGGATATAAAAAGGCTGTTCGAAGGCTTTGTCAAAGCTTCGATCTTCGCGATAGAATCGCGAGACCCCTCTACTCATGGGCATTCAGAACGGGTGGCTGAACTCACCATCGCTCTGGCTTATGAAGTCAATAAAGTCAGCAGCGGCGAACTCGCCAACGTTCACTTCGACCACAAGAAGCTCACCGAACTGCGCTATGCCTCGCTACTTCATGATTTTGGCAAGGTCGGCGTGCGCGAAGAAGTTCTGGTAAAAGCAAAAAAGCTGTTTCCATACGAGCTTGACAGTCTAAAAGAGCGCTACCGCTACATAAAAAAATCAATAGAAGCAGACTTTTACCGGGAATGCCTGGAATATGCCTTAGAAAACGGCATAGAGCGTTTTCAGCTGATCAGGCCATCGCTTGAGGCGTCATTTACCGCACGCATCCAGGAAGTCCAGGAAACCCTCGACTTTCTCATCAGGGCCAACGAACCGACACTGCTCGAAGACGGCAGCTTTCACAAGCTGATTGAACTCGGCAAACAACATCATCTCGGCCGTGACGGGCTGATGACACCAATGCTGACCGAACGTGAGACGCATGTGCTTTCGATACGCCGCGGCTCACTGTCAGAAGCCGAAAGAATCGAAATCGAATCGCACGTTCGCCACACTTTCAAGTTTCTGTCGAAAATTCCATGGACAAAAGACCTCAACCGGGTTCCTGAAATAGCCTATGCGCACCATGAAAAACTAAATGGCCGGGGTTATCCCAACCATCTGTCGCGCGACGAAATCCCGATAGAATCGCAGATGCTGGGCGTTGCCGACATTTTCGATGCGCTGACCGCTCAGGATCGCCCTTATAAACCCGCGGTGCCACTGCAGAAGGCGATCGACATACTGCGCATGGATGTCGATCAGAACCATGTGAACCGCGAAATAGTCGACCTCTTTATCGACAAAAAAGTCTATCGGGTTCTTGAAGGCCGCATGTTTCGCTGATCATGACAAAAGTACTGATTCTCGCCGACATTGAAGGATCAACTGCCTGCCGCAGACGCGAAGACGCCCAACTTTTCAATGATGGCTGGGTGGGCGCCTGCGTGGGTCTCACCCGCGATCTTAACACTGTCTGCCGCGGCCTGCTGCAGGCCGGTGCTTCGCATATCCGCATCAAAGACTTTCATCGAACCGGTTACAACATATTCAAAGAACTTCTTATCGAGAGTGTCGAGCTCGACCAGGGCTACAAAAGTGGCCCGGCCATCGGAATTGGCGATGTCAGTGGCTACGACCTGCTGATGATGGTCGGCCTGCATGCAGCTTCGGGCACCCCAGGGTTCCTGCCGCACACTCTGACTTCGAAGCTTGCTGAAATCGAAGTCAATGATCATCCCCTGTGTGAAGCCGAACTCTTTGCCGCTTCGGTAGCTGATTACGGTCTTCGTCCGGTCTTTTTCAGCGGCTGTCAGGAGGCCTGCGCCCAGGCGACCTGGGCCATTCCCGGCCTGATTGTCTGCGAAGTAGCAAAGCCTTTAAACGAACCTGCTGAAGAAATAAGAGAGAAACTGGCCAGTAAAGCTGTAGAAGCTCTGGTGACCTTTAAAAACAACCACGACCAGCTGCCGCCACCTTATCGACCGGCCGGGCCGTTCGATGCCCGCATCACCATGCGCGATGGCGCAGCTGCCGCCGAAAAAATGCGCAAAAGATGGAATCTTAAAGGTTCAGGCGACATGATCCAACTCAGCGCACCCGACATGAATGCGCTTTACTGGCAGCTGATCAGAATTGCCTACCTGACCCCGGCGATATGCCGCTCTCTCGAAATATCTTTAAAAGCGGCCAACCTGGCCGGGAAAATCGCCCATCTCTGGGCACGACGACGACTGCGCCAGCTTAAAATCAGTCTTCGTGATATATAAAATCGATACAGACGGTTGCAGCAAGGCTGATCAGGCTCATCGACGTGTCGGTGTGAATATCGAGTTCATAGGTGTCGGCAGTGGTTAAGAGCTCGCGCAGAAGCCCCTCTGATTTGTGCCTGATCGTAGCGATCGGGTTGCCGTTATTATCCTTGAACTGAAAGTTTCTGAAACGCCAGCCGCCGTTGATGGTTCCGAGGCTTTGCCCGCTACCATCCTCTACTGCGATGCCGGGATTCATGAATGAAAATTTCTGTTTCAAGCGGCCAAGCACTTTGTTATCAGCACCGCGCACAGTAAAAACTGAACATGCCAGAGCGGCCGGCCGGGTTATTTCGAGAACCAGACCACCCTGTGGATCGCGCAGGACCAGTTTAACAGGCAGCAAAGCCTTGTCAAGAAAAGCACGCGCAATGGCCTGGGCCGTCGTTGCTTCTTCGTCAATACTGCCAAGAAAGCTGCCATTCTGCGGATCTAAAATCATGTAAGATTCGCAAAGTCTGGTTGCTCCAACCATTTCCTTTACGATGTATTTCTGCTTCATTGCTATGGTAGCCATATCAGCCTCCTTACCAGACTCTTACGCCCATTTCTGCAGACCATTCATAAGGTTCTACA
>CAZMWO010000301.1:0-4816 GCA_964569565.1 uncultured bacterium
GCTGTAAATTTCACGGAGGCATGAGCACTGGTCCGAAAACCGTAGAAGGCAAAGCAAAGTCTGCTGAGAATGGCAAAATAATGAAGAAAAAGAAGCAGATTGTGCCTGAAAACTCATAGAAAGCGTTCATTTTTCTCCTTTATTGCTCCAAAAACTTAGTAAAACTTAGTATTTTTTCATCATTTTTGCGGCTTTAGCAGCAAACCCCATGATACGTTATGAAAAGTTGGTCTTTTTTCTATACATAACGAGCTTTTTTGAGGAAATCTGAGCAAACCCTATGAAGGGGTGAGAAAAGATGAGGTTTGGCTGCTGGGTTTCTTTGATTTTTTCCGGAACTTAAAGCAAACTCCATGAATAGGTAACTTTTTACTACCTTTTTGCACGATTTGGATTGCAACATTTCAGCTGCCAGGTATACTTCAAAGTAGAAGAAACTCTTGCTTCCACCCGCCGATTTTCGTTCTGCAGGTCGATGCGGTGGTAAGTTTGTCAAGGGTGACCTTGGCATCCAATGGGGCAGAGTATCTTCTTCAAGGCCTTCGAGGGGTTATCGCTTGACTGCAACCGGTCACTCGGTGCCAAGATACCCGAAGGCTGCTAATCAGGCGGAAGAGCAGAAAATCGGTCAGCTGCCCCTGGGAAGACATTCCTTTGGTTATGAGGAATTGGCCGCCCTCACGTCTGATTAAAGTTCTTTGAAGATGTTTCGGCTGTGGTATCGCCGTAAGGTGTGCCACCCTTAGGCCGGAGCATCTTCTCCATTTTAGCGAGCTGTTAGGTTTTGTCGGCGCAGCGCGAATACTTGACAATAGTATTAGATACGGTATCATTAAAGTATGACCAAAGCAGAAAAAACGATAGAGAAAATGCGCAACAATCCGCGTGATTGGCTTATTGCCGACTTAACCGCCATTGCTTCCAGATATGGAATCGTCTGGAGGCAAAACGGCACAAGCCATGTGCAGTTTGTAAGAGATGACGGCGTTTCTCTGACTGTTCCGGCACACAGGCCGATAAAGCCCGTCTATGTGCAGAAGTTTCTTGTTTTCATCGAGGTATATCTATGAAAAAAACTGAATTAGACAAGTATCCTTTCGAGATTCGCACGCTCACCAAAGAAGAAGGCGGCGGCTTTCTCATCAGTTACCCCGACTTCAACGAGTGCATATCTGATGGTGAGACGATTGAAGAGGCCATGGAAAACGGGCGCGATGCTCTCAAGGGTTTGATTCAGACCTTGCAGGATCTTGGCAAGCCGATACCAAAACCTTACAGCGCCGACAAATACAAAGAGATCGACGCAAGCGGCAAGTTTGTTCTCAGGCTCACCAAGACTCTACATTCCAAGCTTATAAAGCTCGCCAAGAAAGAAAATGTCAGCATGAACTTTCTGGCAGCTTCTTTAATAGCAGAAGGAATCGGTCGAAAAGAATAGTGCCCGGTCAAAATGATTCACCTGCCGGACAAAAAAACGGTAAGGAAAAATCGAGCACGAGGCACAAAATGGTATAACTTTGTGGTATAACTCTCAAATTCGAAAAACCAAAATCATGCGACAAAGGCAGTTATACGATATAGTTCGACCCCGACTTCCGGCATCGAAAACCCCGTTAACAGCGGGGTTTTTTGTTGTATTAGCGGTCGCCTGGAGATGCTGAACGCGTGAAGAAAAAACGGTTTGCGCGCTGCATCTGCTTGAATAGCTCAGGTTTGTCATCAGGCTGCAGCCCCGCGCTGATTTTCATGCCCCATAGAAGTGACCCCGGGGGAGCATCGAGTAAAGTCGATAACTCTCTAAACCCTGTGGCGACTAGAGCCGCCAGATACAAATCTTTTTCAGGATAATCATTCAAACCCTTTTGCCATATCTCACCGGCTTTTTCACAGTTTCCCGTTTTCAGGGCGTAACAGCCGGAAAGAAAAGCGGTGTCAGGAAACAGCAGATCGCGACCAGCCAGCCACTTCAGCTCTTTTTCGACAACCTGCCAGTCGCTGTCAGCTCCCTTTTCGCCGGCAAGAACAAGATTCGTGAAGCCGGCAACTTTAACGCGTACCGCAAAAACGTGATCCGGCATTTCGCGCAGCACCTCATTGGCCCAGTAGACCTGCCCCGCAAAATCGAAAAGCCTGGCGCTGGCATGCGCAAGTAACATCCGGTCTGAATTGACCGTCGACATATCGGCGACCCCGGAAAAGGTAGAAAAAGTCATCAGCGCCACAATTAAGCCGACCGACAGAATTTTGCACAGGTTTCTGCGACTGAGAGCCTGAATGTGCAACACGCCGGGCGCAAGCGCTGCCATAAATGGAACCAGCAGAAAACGAAAACGGGCGCTGACCAGAAAAGCAACTGTTCCAGCCGCCAGCAGCAACAGAACCAGCAGAACTCTCTTCAATTCAGGGCTGTGGCTTCGCACAGCGAGCAGCGCAATTACGGCAGCAATCAGCAAAAAGCCCCAGCAAAGCGGGTTATAACGCAGCATTGGCGACATATCGCGATGAAAGGCGTAGGTCTTGTTGTTGTATTGCTCAAAATTGTTGAGCAGATAATAAAACTTGCGCAACGTCAGACTCAGCCACTGTCCTGGATTTTCACCGACATGCCGCAGGGTCTTTTGCAGCCAGAACCGGTTGAAATCGTCTATTGAATAGCTTCCGACCACACCAGTTTCGCGCGCATAAAGAATCTCAGACTCAAGCCGTGCAGGGTTGTAGCTGAGATCACGATCAGGCAACAGGACGGTCTGGTTAAAGTATTTCCCGTTGGCTGTGGCTGAATTTGCCGAATACAATACAAAAGCCCCCTGCCACGGCATCAGTCTGAATTCGCCAGAATGCCACCAGCCGGCCAGACCACCGGCAACCGTCATCATTAAAACCGCAGAAAGCGCCATAACAGATCTGCGACGCTGGTTGCCGGCAAACAAATCTGCCGCCAGCATACCGGCCGCCGCTAGAATATTAGCCCTGAAAAGTCCGCCAACCCCGATAAATAGACCTGCGGCAAACCCTGATTTTAAAGAAGCCACAGCGTGATTGCGCAGATACAGAAAAATGCCGAGAGACAGAAAAAAAGCGGCGGCGGTTATATCAAGTGGGTCGGCGGCAAAATAGACCGCGACAGGATAAAAGCCATACAAAACGCCGCCAAGCAGAGCTGTCGTTTCTGTTTTCCATAATATAAAGGCTATACGCGAAACCAGCAGCGTCGTCAGCACGTGAAACAGTATTCCCAGCATGCCGGCCGCTTCCATCATATTTTCTGGCGCGAACCCGGCAGTTCTTAAACCAGCCAGCAGCAGCGGATAAAGCATGGCACGATAAAAGGGCTCCGGCGGCAGAGTTCCCTGATATATCTGTTCGGCCAGCGCGATGTTTTCGGCACCATCGAGAACTGGCGTCATTCCAAGCGGTGTCGACCAGTACCACCCGAGATACAGAAACCCGTATATGAGGACAGCCGACAGAAGAGCCGCTATTTTTCTGGAAAATTGCACAAAAACAGATCTCCGCAAACTTTAAAATACACAGGCAGATAATATGATACAGACAACCCCGCCGACTGCATAGAAAATTAACACTTCCTGACCGGTTGCAAAAATAACGGGAATGCCCGCCACCTATGTGCTAAAATCTGCTCATAAGTTCAGTTTTTTCTGGAGGATACCCCGATGAACATGCGCAGGATGTTTGGCGTTGTCTCTATTTGTCTTTGTTTGTTTGCTGGTGTCACCGGCATCATGGCTGCTGAGCCCGCAACCTTTCTACTGCGCCTCGCCACTCCCGAAGCCGGAAGGTTCGAAACAAAGCTCGAAGTTCATGCCAAGAGTCGCATGCAGATGCTGTTTATGCCAGTAATGGACACTTATTTCAGACTCAATATAGACCAGAGCAATCGCCTGCTGCATAACGCCGAAAATGGCGCGATCACTACCGAATCGCAGATCGCCACAGCAACACTCGACTATTATATGCCCGGCCAGCCGAACCAGGGCATGAATGACACAGTGCTCGATCAACTGCTCTGGGTAAGCGGCCTTGGCAGTCGGCAGACCCCGATAACGGTCAGCCGCAACCACCTTGGCATGGTAACCGGCCTCGAGGGCATTCCTGAAGAACACAAGATGTATTATCAACACGACCTGGTGTATTACCCTGAGAACCCGGTAAAAGAAGGCGACACCTGGCAGCGCAAATTCATTCAGCCCCTGGCTGTCGACTTTCATCAGGCTCCGTATGACATCGAAATTTCTGGCGAATATACGCTTAAAAGGCTGCACAACGATGGCAAAGACGCCGAAATTACCTTCAAATTTTTCGCTGAAGCCGACCACGCCATGCAGCAGGGTAACCGGGTTAAGGTAGACGTTAAACTCGTGCGCGAAGGCAGCATGTTGATCAGCCTCAAAGATGGCTGGCCACGCAGTGTTAAATCTAAAAGCACCTTCGATATGGTGTTCTCTGAGCAGAACTACATAAAATCAGAAGAAGATTACAAGTCGATCACCAGCGAAGTTACCGTCGAAACGCCCGAACAGAAAAACTGATCTCATATTTTTTTTCGCTCTGTTGGCGTTTTAACTGATACGGCAAAGCGGACGGGCATCTGCGCTTGTTTGCGTTTGTACTCTGATGCGGCAAAAATAATCGTTAACAAAACCTCATTTGCGGCCGAAAACCTGCATGGATTTGTTTGCCTCCTTATTTTTCAGTCCGGGTATAACCCCGGATTCTTTTTTTTAGCCGCTTTCGATAGATTTCTATAAATTTTGTTCGTCATCCTGCGCGAAGCGAAGCGCAGTCGCAGGATTCA
>CAZMWO010000302.1:0-4813 GCA_964569565.1 uncultured bacterium
GCCTGCGGTCGGACGAATAGCTTCCTGGCTTGCCTTGAGATGAAATGCCAGCTGTTCGATGAAAGCTTCGACATCACTTGTATCACCGGTTTTAAGTGATGCAAAAAGTATCGTCATTTCGCGTTTTTCGCCTTTTATAGCCTTTTCAAAGGCACTCTTGTCTTTTACTACTTTTATTACGGCAGAAGATACGAATTTGCCGAGCAGCGAGCCTTCTTCGAGTCCTTTGGCCATAGCATTGAAAGACCTGCCAATATTGCCGAATTCGTCGTTGCGATCGTCTGTCTCTATTCTGCTTTGGTAATCACCCTTTTTGATGTTGTCCAGACCCTTTTGCAGCTGTTTGAGCGGGTTCATGAAATACCAGTAAAGAACAGCCACCAGCGCTGAAAGAATCAGCATCACGAATACTAACAGATTGCCGGTCAGATTTTCGAGGTCTTCCTGTTCGGCGAAAATATGGCGTAAAGAGGTTATACCAGCCAGAATATACATGGTAAGTGATTTGCCCGGCCTGGTTTTGATCAGCAACCGGTCTTTTGTCGTCATCTGCTCGCGCGAAGTCAGCTGAATTCCGACTCTTCGGGTGCGCTCGATCAGATCCCAGGCCGGCGGTGTTATCTCGGTGGTGCCACGTTGGTGCCCATGAAATGAGCCTTTGCGAACTGCGACGAATTCAAAGTTAGCTGCCCGTTCTTCCTTGTGATTTTTTAAAAAAGTTATGTAGTGCTCGGCTTCGAAGAATTCGCTCCACATTATCAGTAACAGGCCTTTGACTACGCCAGATATTTTGATTGGCACCCCGGTGGTCAATACCTTGAGGAAGGTGGTGTTCGCTTCAACCAGATCGGTCGGGCTGGCCAGCAGACGATAGAACATCTCTTCGCCCAGCACGCCCTGAAAGAATTTGATGAGAAAATCGCCGATCATTTCGTCTTTAACTTCGTTAAGCGACAGTTTATCGTTGCCTGAACCGCCTGAAGCAGCGAGATCAGGCCGGAATTTCAGCAATACCGACTTCAGCATGGTTGCAAACATCTCACTGGCATCGCTGGTGTTATCGCTTTTTCGCAGCCATACAGTGTTTTTGCCGTTATCCTGCTGAAGTGTCAATAACAGAAGACTGTTGCCCAGGGTGGTCGGGTATCTGGCTTTTACCTGTTCATCTATGCTTTTGAGAGCCTTTTCGGGCTTGCTGTCGGCAAGCTGTTGCATGATATCCGGGTAAAGCTCGAGATGATGCAGGCGATAGAACAGATCGGCCTGCGCCAGGTCGTAGCGGTCTTCGAGACGTTGCAGATTTCTTTCGAGATCGCTTTCTGCCTGCTGGCAGCGGGTCGAGAAACGGCTTTCGAGATAGTTTCTTACCACTATACGGCCAATGCTGGCCGGCAGGTAGAATATGATGATAAAGGCTATAAGCAGAACCAGAGCGATAGAGATTCGCCAGCCGCGTCTGAATATCCGACGTTGCAGCAGCATCAGCGAAAGCCCGGCAAATAGAACAAAAATACTGATAACAAAGATGGCTTCATCGGCTGTGAGTGGTGGACTGGCCATGCGTTTGTTCACCAGAAAGAGCAGTGATGGCTCGCCGACCAGAACTGGTGCCGTGTAGATATTGAACTGGTCATACTCTTTATGAACCTGTTTTAAAGGTAGTGCCGCCTCTTCTCTTTGAATGAAACGCTGCAACTGCGGGTGCTGGCGCAGAAACGGCGACCAGAAAGCTTTGCTGCTTCCCGCAAAAGGAATTACAGCAAACCCCCGGTCAGATGAGTCTACCGCTTTTGCCATCGCATTGTAGGCATAGTCTGCCGGGATCTTAGCAGTTTCAAATAATGCGCAAACCAGCAGTCTGTCATCTTTTTCCCTGGGGTAGAACCAGTAAAGCCAGACGCTGTTGTTGGCTGATGTGAAAGGCAGTATTATGCCTTCTTCTTTGGCGTTGATAAGCTCCTGACGCTCGACAATGCTGTTGACGTTTATCGGAAAACCGCACATTGAACTGAGCTCGACCCTTGCTGTCTCGTAGTCCTTGGGGGCGGGCTTATCTGACATGAGTGGTGCAAAGCTGGTCAGTCGATTAGTCGTCTTGAGAGTGGAATGCAAAAACAGGTTATTCATCTGGCTTTGCGTGGTGCTCTTATAAGCAACCGCTATGTGATGCGGCGGCAGATTACCGGCAATGCTCTGCTGATAGATGTCTTTGATGATTGCATCGGGATTTGTACTGTTGCGCGCGATTTTGTTGCGCAGTTCTCGGTGAAAAGCATTCAGCTGCAGCAGAACATGGTATTCCCAGTTATTGCTGACCTGCATTTTTTCGAGCAGGTTGGCGGTATTCTGATCTGATTCTTTAACAAGCTTGTCAAATTCACGCTGGCGCGATGACTGCCAGTCAAACATCACCAGCAGAAAGGGAATAGAGAGAAACAGCCATGCCGCAATCAGTGAAACTGCTGAAAAATGCCGCTGTACTTTCATATCTTTTCAATCTCGTAGTGGCCGGTTTCTCCCAGAGTCACCAGCGCAATTTCGGGCAACAGATCGCGTATCTCGGGGCTTATGACTATATGCGAGAATTTTCCCTGCTTCGATTCGGCTTCAAGAATTTCGGCAAGATGGCGAGCCCGACCGGTAAGGCTGAATTCATGCCGGTCTCCGACACCGTAAGAGCCGACCAGCAGTTCGCCGCCGGCTATGCCTATTCCCATGGCGTAAGCGAACATGCCACTCTGGTTGCGTTTACTGACGAGATCGCGGTGGCTGGCCATCATGTCTCTGGCTGCGTTCACCGCATTTTGTGCGGCCCGCTCTGCACTTTCGTCAAAAAATACCGCAATTATTGCGTCACCGATGAATTTGTCGATCTCTCCATGATTGCCGGTGATATTCTCGCTCATAACTTCAAGATGGCGATTGAGCAGTTCGACTATCTGTTCTGGTGGCCAGGTTTCAGAAAGAGTCGTGAAATTTCTGATGTCGGAGGCAAGAACGACACCCCAGCGTTTTTGCGGCTCACGCTCGAACTGCTCTGCCGCGGTAAGCTGGCTCGACAAGCTGCCAGAGACAAACTGCGCCAGTTCGTGGCGTTCATACAGGCCCTGTGCCATGTTGTCAAAGGCATCGGCAACATCGCCAAGTTCGTCGTCACGTGCCAGATTCAGTCTGAAATCAAAGCATCGATCAAGGATTCGACTGATACCATTCTCGATTATCGCAAGCGGTCGGATAAAATAGGCCAGCAGCGCGTTGGTTATCATGGCCAGAACAGCAAAAAGAATGGCAGCCGCTGCCATCAGCATTCTGTTCTGTTTTTCAGTTATACTGTATAGCGATTTAAGGCTCATGGTAGTGCCGAGAGAGATACCGTGCATATTTTCGCAGGGCAAACAGACAGCCAGGGTGTCGGCAAGTATTTCGACCTGAAAAGCGCTCGATGTCTGAGCGGCGACGAGTTTTTTCACAAACCAGTTCTCGCGCTGATGCTCTGCTCTATGTCGGGAAAGACTTGTGCTTATACCGAGTTCGCGATTCTCGGCCAGACCCCATTGGCGATCTGGTGTAGCCAGACTTCCTCTTATTACGGCGTTTCTGGCGAAGCGCGCGTATGACTTTTGCGCTGGTGCAAAGAAGATTACTGCGACTGCGACTTTCTCATCATTGGCAATAAAATCATAAATAACAAAATTGCCGGCATCGCCAAAAGACATGACCAGGCTTTTCTGCCGCGCAACTGCTACGTCGCTGAAAACAGCATTTCCTGCAATTGTCCGGTAGGTTTCGAGACCGAGTCTTCTGCTTTCTGCCAGCCGATCTAGTGCCTCTTCATAAGTGGCTTCCGAAAAGTCGCCGAGACCAGCATACATCATTGGCGCAAACACATGCAGTCTTGTGTCGTCGCTGTCTTTTTTCGAACTGTCTTCAAAAATCTGAAGGTCATCACGGCCGAATCTGGTCACGCCGATGCTGCTGAGAGGCACACCGTTCGCAGCGAATTCTGCAAAACAGCGTTTGAATATTTCTTTTTCTTTATCGATTTCTTCGGTTGTTATCGCCTTTTTAAAATCATTGCTGGCAAAGTATCGGCGTGCGACATTTTCAAAAATGATGCGCAACGAGGTGCTGTTACCATCGATTTCGCGCAGTTCATCGCGCATATTGTTGACCATGGTGCGGTAGCGAGCATGGTGGTCCTGCTCTATGGCTGATTTGCCTGCGATCAGCAACAGAATTATCGGCAGGCCGCCGACGCAGAATACCATTGCCAGCAGCCTGGTTCTGACCGAAAAAGCGAAAGGCTGCCGGTGAACTGCTCTGATTGCAAAAATGCTTATCCAGAAGACAGACAACAGCAGCGCACACATACTGGTCAGGCGGGTTCTAAGAGTGTCTGGTTGCGAAGCGGCCAACCAGAGTTCATAGGGCAGTTGCTGCGAAATTGATGATCTGTAGAGAAAGGTTCTCTCCTTCAGAATACCCACACTGACAGATGCTATTTTGCCATGTTTCGGGTGTTGTTCGAGCAGACTCAACAGGTGGGTTACCGGTTGTTCGGATCTATGCTCGTCGTCAATTATCGGTGTGAGTTCCTGTCTGAGGCTCTGCAATGGTGCCAGAACCGGGAAAAACCGTCTTTGGCTGCTGCCGGCAATTTCTTTGAGTGTTTCTCTGGCCGCATCTTCATGCCCTGGTTTATAGCCTGACAGTATCATGAAAGCGCCTGCCTGCTCGCCGCCAAAGTTCAGAAAATCCCAGATCAGATGACGTCGCTTCCCGTTAAAGATTACGTCAATGCTGAGACCAAAAC
>CAZMWO010000303.1:0-4809 GCA_964569565.1 uncultured bacterium
GGTTTACAAGAAGGTTGTGACATCTTTCAAGATGCAGGTGAAGCGTCGCTATCTGATGCTGCTCAAAAAAGAGGTTGTTGAAAATGGCCTCAAACGCAGAAGAGGCGAGTGCTTGAGCTGCGGCGCCTGTTGTAAGTCTTCTTTCCCATGCCCATTCCTGTTTGAAAGAGACGGCCGCCTGCTCTGCAAAATTCATGAGAACAAGCCAGACGTCTGCAAAACCTACCCATTCAATGAAGAAGATATTTTCCCGCACACTGCGGCAACCTGCGGTTACTATTTTGTCGATGAAGACGAAGAAGAAAACAGCCGACCATAAGCAGGTCAATTGACGGTTACGAACCCTAAATCAGAAATCCCCGGGAAAACTCCCCGGGGATTTTTTTCAACAGTCTCATTTAACCTTGTGCAGCTTCATCAGGTTGGTATTACCCTTTACACCGATTGGAACGCCGGCGACTATTACTATTATATCGTCGGTTGACACCAGGTTTTTCTCTTTGAGGGTCTCTTCAGACATGCTGATCATTTCGTCGGTGCTGTGCAGGTCGCTGACCAGTATTGGAGTGACTCCCCAGCTCAATGCCAGCCGGCGGCAGGTTTCGATTTTCGGGGTAAGCGCAATAACCGGTGTCGGCGGGTGGTATTTTGAGATATGCATCGCGGTATTGCCGCTGCAGGTGAAGGGAATGATCGCCCGGGCCGAGGCGTCTAACGCGGCTTCGCAGGCAGAATGAGCTACGATTTCTTCGATGTTCCGGCTGACTTCAGGCAGAATGTTGTTGAGTCGCTCATGGGTCTGGCAGTTTATTTTTTCGGCCTCGATGGCTATCGCTGCCATCATTTTGACGGCTTCGACCGGATTTTTGCCAACTGCGGTTTCGCCAGAAAGCATAACTGCGTCTGAACCATCGACAATGGCGTTGAATACATCTGTGGTTTCGGCGCGGGTGGGGCGTTGGTTGTCGATCATCGACTCCAGCATCTGGGTGGCGGTAATTACCGATTTTCCGCGCCGGCTGCAGCGTTGAAGAAGATGCCGCTGAATCGACGGCACCTGCTGGATCGGCACTTCGACTCCGAGATCGCCGCGTGCAATCATAATGCCTTCGCACTCATCGAGGATATTTTCGAGGTCGGTGAGCGCCTCGGGTTTTTCGATTTTGGCAATAATTCGTATTGTTGCCGCGCCGATCATTTTTTTGAGGTCTTTTACGTCTTTACCGCTTCTGACAAAACTCAGAGCAACGAAATCAAGGCCGTTGTCGATCATAAACTTTAGATCGGCCCGGTCTTTTTCGGTGATAGTCTCGACCGAAAGCTTTATGCCGGGCATGTTAAGACCCTTTTTGTCTTTGAGCAGGCCGCCGTCGATGACTTCAAAATCGACACAATCGCCGTTGACAGCGATCGCCTTGAGGCTTATGTTGCCGTCATCGAGTAGCACGACGTTACCGGGTTTGATGTCTTTGGTGAGATGCGGGTAAGATGTGCCTATGCCGCGCTGTGTGCCGGGTTCGTCGGGATTTTCGCTGAGAAAGAATTTGTCGCCGTGCCTGAGCTCGACCGGGCCTTCGGTGAACTTGCCGACGCGAATCTTCGGGCCGCAGAGATCGCCGAGAATAGCAACATAAGCCTTAGCCTTTTCGGCCGCCAGTCTGATCGCTTTTATGGTCTGCAGGTGCCCTTCGTGAGCACCGTGCGAGAAATTCAGTCTGAACACATTGGTGCCGGCATGTATAAGCTGTTCGATAACTTCTACGCTTGACGAAGCCGGGCCGAGCGTCGCGACAATCTTGGTTCTTTTGCCAGTCATAAGCTCTCCTGTCAATAATGAGATCCCTGTCTTGATCAACAGCAGCATACATGTTGCCGCCCATTCTTGCAAACATGTTCGCAAAAATTATCTTCTCCTGCCCGTTCGCGAATCGTATTCGATTTTTTCTTAGCTATCTTACTCGTCTGTAATATCAAAAAAAATGCTGTGAAGATCTGCCGATGTTGCCGATAGACATAGGGAAACAGAACAGAAATATTCCAGGAGGCACTAGATGAAAAAGCGCATCTATACTTGTGTTTTGATGCTTTTTCTGGCTTATCCTGCTTTTTCCCTTTCATTTGATGCATTGCCGAACTATCAGGACGAAGGGACGAAGCTATATGTCAGAGGAACCGGAAAACTGCAGGAACAGAACTATACCGAGGCAATCAGCGATCTTATTCGTGCTGTCAAGCTGCGCCCCGATATAGCCGAGGCTTTTCACAATCTTGGTTTTGCCTACGAACGGACCGGAGATCTGCGTAATGCTGCGCGTGCCTATGAAAGAGCATTGCAGATCAAGCCGAATTATCCTTCTGCGCTCAATAATCTCGGTTATCTTCTGGCAACGTCTGATACCGAAATCGAAAAGGCTGTCGCGCTCTGTCAACGTGCGGTAGAACTGCAGCCAAATTCAGCAAGTTTTCAGGACTCTCTGGGTTGGGCTCTTTACAAGGCCGGTCGCCACCCCGAAGCCGCCCGACACTTCAGTGCGGCCGTAAAAATCGACCCTTCTTTTTTCAAGTCCCACTTCAATCTCGGGCTGGTTGAATTCGCCAATAATAATTATGCTGCGGCCATAGTGCATTTCCGCAACTGTCTTCAGATCAATTCAGGCTATCTCAAAGCTTATGTGTCGCTGGCCGACAGCTATGAAAAAGTCAACGACAACGCGCGGGCCCTGCATATTTACCGGCAGGCACTCACCAGAGCTTCCGAAGGCGATCCGATCAAGCGGCATCTTGAGCGTAAGGTCAGAACGTTGACCGAGGAATCTAAAAAGCAGTATTTCAGCGCTGTCACCGGCCGTCAGGGCAGCTCGGCCCTGCAGGAGTTCATGTCACGCAAAAACCGCACCGGCGAACTTGGCGCGCGTTTGAATCCGGCGACCAGCCGGGTTGCGGTTAACAGCAACTATACTCCGGTCAGTGCGGTCTCGCAGCCTTCAAACCTGTTTGCTTCGCCCATGCCAATGCCGGTTCCGGTTGTTGAATCCGCCAATGTTTCCACCAGTTATTCCACAATTCAGCCAGGATTCATCGCTGCCCAGAATGCGGCCGACAACGACAGCCTCTCGCTTTCCTACTCAGCCTCATCGGTACATCTGATGTCGACTCCCCGTGAGATATCGGTCGATCAGGAGCGCGAGCTTGAACGCAAATACTCATTGAGCAAATCTTACCTGGACCGTGGCCTGATAAGGGAAGCGGAAAAAGAGCTCAATACAATTATCAGAATGGCTCCCGAATCTTCAATGGTCTCACGGCAGTCACGCAATCTTCTGCTCAGGGTTAAAAAAGAGATTGAAGACAAGAGCAGTCAGACGGCATTGACCCATCGTGATATGGGCAAGGACTTTTTCAGATCGGGTCAGTACTCGATGGCAGAAACCGAGTTCAAAAAAGCTCTGAGCATCGATCCTGAAAACGCCGAAGTCTGCAAGGATCTTGCTCTTCTTTATTACAACCAGAACAGATATCAGGAAGCCTTCGAGCAGAGCAAGAAAGCAATCGCCCTCAATCGTACGCTCAAGGAAGCCTATGTTGTTCTGGCCTCTCTCTATGCCAGAAAGGGCAGACCCGATGACGCTTTGCGCACCCTGCGCATGGTAAAAGAAGTTTCGACCCGTCGTGATGCCGTTGACGAGCTGGCCGAAAAGATGATGGCATCACTTACCAGCGAGTAATCGAATGAAATTGTTTGAAGATGGCAGTATTTTGATGGGTTTTTCTGATGCAGGCGATGGCGACCTGTCTCTTTACAACATGTCGGCCGCTCAGGCCGAAAAAGCCTGGAACAGTCTTGAAGTGGTCAGAAAAAAAGGCCTGAAAGCTCCGGCATGGGCGATTCAGGTGCATGGCAACCGTGTGCTGCCGGTCAGGAAATTTTCACCGGCAATGCTGGCCGAACATGCTGACGCCGTGATTACCGATCTGGTAGATCAGCCGGCCGGGGTGTTTTCAGCAGATTGTCTGCCGATACTTATCTACAGTTCACGGGTATGTGCCGCTGTACATGCAGGCTGGCGCAGCACCAGGCAGAATATTGCAGCAGAAGCTGTGCGGGCTTTTTCCAGCCTCTACGGGCAGGATGTCGCCAGTCTTAAAGCGTATATTGGCCCATGTATCGGCAGATGCTGCCTCGAGATGGGTGACGAGGTATACGATGAATTTGTGCGCGAAGACGCGGAATACGCCTCATTTTTTGCCAGACGCGACAAATGGCACCTCGATCTGCGCGGCCTAAACCGGTTTCAGCTGGTGCGGGCAGGTCTCAAAACCGAAAATATAAATGATCTCGACAGCTGTACTTTTTGTCATGCCGATGAATATTATTCATTTCGCCGGCAACGGCAAAGAAACGGCAGCATGTTTTCATTCATAGTGAACCGCGGTGGAAATTAAATGTTGTTTTACCCTAATAACTTTTCGAACGTTTGACGATGACTAAAGAGAAATTTTGTCAGGTCAACCTGTAAAAGGAGAATGACTTATGTGGAAGAAGGTCGTGCCCAGAAAGACCGGGCGTAACATCATGGCAGTTGCCTTGCTGCTCATGCTGTTCACACTGTTCGGTTGCACTACCGGCGTTAAGAAAGATGCCGGTCTTACGGATTTCGAAGCCCCTGGAATACCGCAGAACGTTACTGCGATCGGTAAGGAAAGGGCCATACTGGTTAACTGGTCGGCCAACACCGAACCCGATCTTGTCGGTTACCGTCTGTACAGGTCGAACAGTTCAGGCGGCCCCTTTACTCTTATCGCTACCAT
>CAZMWO010000304.1:0-4804 GCA_964569565.1 uncultured bacterium
GCATGATCTTGATGGCGACGTGACGGTTGAGACTCTCATCTAAGGCCTTATATACTGAGCCCATGCCCCCTGCGCCAATTTCACCGATGATCCGGCAGCCGTTGATTATCGTGCCGGGTGCAGGTGCCTGGCCGATAGTTGGATTCTGGCTGCTCATGTTTTTTTTTACCTTGAGTTGAATTCGCCGTGCAGCTTACCAAAAAAATCACGGGGATGGAAGAACCCGAACCCCGGATGCTTCAATGCAATGTTTTCGGCGAACATCCGGTCGGCGGCTGAATGATCTTCGCCTGGCGAGCCGTCTGGCTGCAGATCCCTGGCTTTTTTCCAGGCGGCATCGCCGACCATGAAGCTCTGTTGCCAGTCGATGCGACGTTTGTGCTGGTGCAGCTTGCGCTCGAGGCGCCAGGCCATTTCGCATTCAGGTTTGCGATTCTCATCGTAATTTTCGGCGTAATCGTAATAGCCAAAAACCGCACCCAGTTCGGCGAACTGGCGTATTGTCTCGTGCATGGCTTCTTCAACTTCTTTTTTCGAGATATAGCCGAGGCTGATGCCTGCCTGGATGGAAACAATTGCCAGCAGCCAGCCGGCTTCGGTCAGCGCTTTGAGCTTGTCGGCCGCATGCCGGAAGATCAGCACGTCGTTGCGCCCATGTGGCGAACGCTTTTTGCTGTGGGTTTCGCGCAGGGTGTTGTCAGCATCGAAAAAAGCTACGCACAGCTTTTTTTCGCTGCAATTTGCCGGCAGAACCAGCTCCCTGCGTTTTTGTGGCAGCATCGATCAGCCAAGCACCTTTTTGACCAGATTCTCGAATTCAGCGAGTTCGGGTTCATGGCTCATTATCGCGCGCTTCCAGAAGTCGGTAGCTTCGAGATCGGCGCCCAGAGTCTTCTGGGCAACACTCTGTGCCATGTCACTGCCTGAATAGCGCAGAAATTCCTGGTATTTTGGCAGGAAAGCCTTGCCCTCGCGCTTGAACATTTCGAACAGGCCGCGGCTGAGCAGGTAGCCAAAGGTGTAAGGATAATTGTAGAAGCTGACACCGGTAAGATAAAAATGCATTTTGGAAGCCCAGAAGAACGGGTTGGCGCCATTTTCTTCAAGCAGATTGCCGAACTGGTTCTGCATCGCCTCAGTCATCAGCGACTTGAAGCGCGAAACGCTGACTTCACCACGCATTCGTTCTTCGTGAAAGGCTTTTTCAAAGTTGAAGCGGATCGGTATGTCGATTAGAAAAGCTATGCCGTGGTTGACCGTGGCAGTCAGCACGCTGAGTTTCTGGGCATCGCTGCTGTCGGGGTCGGTCATGATTCCCTCCGCCAGCAGAATTTCGGCGAAGGTCGAGGCCGATTCGGCAAGAGTCATCGGGTATTCCTGTCGCAGCGGGCGCAGCCCGTTGAGCTGCGCACTGTGGAAGGCATGGCCGATTTCATGGGCAAGTGTCGATATGTCATTGAGGCTGCCGGCATAGCTCATGAAAACGCGCGATTCTTCAGTTAACAGCGAACCGGTGCAGAAAGCGCCCGGGCGCTTGCCCTGACGTGGTTCTGATTCTACCCATTTTTTTGCAAGCGCATCTTTGAAAAAATTGCAAAGCTCAGGATATGCCCGCGCAAATGCATTTTCGACCATGCTTACGCATTCTTCCCAGCTGTAGCGGTTGAGTGAAGGAATCGCCAGCGGCGCTTCGCAGTCATACCACGCGAGTTTCTGCTGGCCGAGAGCTTTTGCCTTGGCTTTTCCGAGTTTCTGAATGAAGGGGCGGCATTCGGCGATGGCCTGAAACATGGCATCGAGAGTTTTGCGCGAAATGCGCGACTGCAGCAGCGATACATCGAGAAAATGATCGAAGCCGCGGCGGCGGTTAAGAAGGAGTCTGGTGCCAGAAATTGCGTTTAGCGAGGCGGCGCAGACATCTTCGACCTGCTCCCACGCCTTGTTGCCATGCTCGAATGCAGCCTGGCGCACTTTGCGGTCTGAATCCTGCATGAGTGAACGGCACTGTGCCATTGGCGTCTTTTCGACGCGGCCATCGGGCCAGTGCATGTCGAAGCAGAGTTTGCCGGCGAGAACGTTGTAGAGGCGATCCCAAGAGCTGAAACCATCGACGCTGAGGTCGGCGGCCAGATTCTCTAGCTCGCTGCTCATGGTTTTCTGAGCCTCTTCTCGCAGTTCACTAAGGTGAAAGCTGATGTCAGAAAGTTTTTCGCGTTGATAGAATGTAACAAAATCTGCATCGTCTGCCTCTTTGAGGCCCATCTTGAGGTTTATTACGATTTTGCTGAATTCAGCGCCGATAGTATCGGTTTCGGCAGATTCTTTGCCGTATTCTTCGTTGTTGGCATCGGCTGAATGCAGGCAGCCAACATAAGATCCGTAGTGCGAAATCCTGCGGGTAAGCTGTTCAAATTCGAGAAGCAGTTTTTCCCAGGCCTCCTGGTTGTCAGAATTGAGCGTGCCGAGAGCAGCACTTTCAGCTTGCATGTCGCTGATTCTGGCATTCAAATCCCTTTTGAACTGCTGCATTTCAGGGCTGTTGAACGAATTGAAGTAACTGGTGAGATCCCAGACGATGCCTTTGCTCATTATGGTATTCCTTGATGTAGATTTGTGACTTTATAGCATGCAGGCAACAGTCTGGTCAAAATTATCAGTGCCGATTTCTTTCTTCGGAGGCAATACGGCCGTCTTCAAGCGTGACAACGCGGTCAGACAGCGAACCTAGAGAGGTGTTGTGGGTTGTGACCAGTATTGTCATGCCCTGTTTATTCACCAGTTCGCGAAATATTGCAAATATCGCTTCTCCATTAGCCTTGTCAAGATTGCCGGTTGGCTCGTCGGCAATCAGCAGCAGCGGGTCTGTGATCAGCGCCCGCGCTATGGCAACACGCTGCATCTGGCCACCGGAAAGTTCGCGCGGCAGATGGCCGGCGCGATCATGCAGCCCGACTTTTTCAAGAATTTCGAGAGTCTTTTTTTCGTCAGGCGGTCTGTGCAGAAACAGCAGCGGCAGTTCGACGTTTTCGCGCACACTGAGCGTCGGCAACAGGTGAAACTTCTGAAAGATGAAGCCGAGAACGCCGCGTCTGATCTCAGTCAGTTCGTCTTCGCCGAGTCCGGCAACCTCGCGTCCGTTGATCGTCAGACTGCCATGGTCAGGCGCATCCAGGCCTGAAAGCATGTTCATCAGCGTGGTTTTGCCAGAACCGGAAGGCCCGAGAATCGAAACCATCTCGCCCCGCTGAATGTCGAGATCGATGCCGTCAACAGCTTTGACAACCTCGCTGCCGCGGTGGTAGTAACGCTTTAAGTCTCTGGCAGAGACCAGAGAATTGTTATGGGTTGAATCATTCATTCTTATTCACCTTCCCTTATCGCTGCAATCGGGGACATGGAAGAGGCCCGCCAGGCCGGGTAAAGTCCTGCAAACAGACCAGTTGCAGAGCTTGCCAGTATAGCTCCGATGATAATCTTCGCTGAAATCTGCACGATCGAGCCGCGCACTCCTATGTCGATCAGCAGGCGCAGGGCATATTCGACCAGATGAGAACCGGCCAGAGACGCCAGGCTGCCAACCAGACCGCCGGCCAGGCACAGAAAAAAGGTTTCGAGCCAGATCAGCTGAAATATATCGCTGCGCGTGGCGCCAATTGCCTTCATGATGCCGATTTCGCCGGTGCGTTCGAAGATGCTCATCAGAATAGAGTTGATCACACCGATGATTGCCACGATTATGGCGATGACAGCGACAGCCGCGATCATTGTCTGAGCAGTCTCGACCAGGCTGATCATAGTGGTTTTGACCTGTTGCAGGCCGACGACCTGAACTTCAGGAATTTTGTTCCAGCGCTGCTCGAACTCATGAAATGCGTAACCGGTGAATTCTTTAAGTTTGATGCCGATGATGGTCAGCTGATTCTGGCGGTTAAAAACTTTCTGCGCGGTGGCGATCGGCATGAATACAGTTCCATCGTCCTGGGTGCCAGTGCGTTCAAGAACGCCGACGACTTTGTACTGGTGCATCTGTGGTTCGACTTCGCCATCGGGTGTTATAGAAATGTAGATTGTGTCGCCGACCTTGCGCTGCTCGAACTCTGCAGCTTCATAGCCCATGACGACTTCATCGACGCTGTCGTCTCCGAACCAGCGCCCGCCCTCGTAGCCCTTTCCCTGAGAAAACTTCAGCCATGGCTTCATAACTTCGAAGCTCGGGCGATCGATACCCGAGATTATCAGAAAAGCCGAATCGGCATCGTCACGTATGCTGACGGATTCTTTGCGGGCAAGACCGATAAACACAGGTGTGATCGAGTCGATTTCGGGGTCGCTTCTGATCTCTTTCAGTGCAGTATCAGGCAGGTAGAGCAGGCCGCTGCCACCTTTGAGCATCATGGTCGCCGCCTCATAGGGACAGCCTTTCGCCATGATCATTATCTGAAAGCCGAGTTTGTCGATGCTCGCAGAAATCGACTGGCGGTAACCGATGTTGAAACCCATCAGACTTACAGCAACGGCAACCGCCAACGCTACGCCGATCACAGTAAGTCCGGTTCTCGTGGGCCGATGCAGCAGATTTTTGAAGGCCAGCTTGAAGAAGCTCATCATTTACCTCCAAAGGTGACGCCATTGCCAATCAGTTGCCAGCCCTCACTGGTTTTGCTCAGGCGTCCTTCTACGAGAGCCTGTTGTCCCATTCGCTGCGGGAATTTCATGCCGAGATGACCGAGTTCTACCCTTATCTGACTGCCGGCACCATCTTCAATGAAGACCCGGTCAACGGCACCAACTTCCAGCGCATCAC
>CAZMWO010000305.1:0-4797 GCA_964569565.1 uncultured bacterium
CGTCTTCTGATTCAAGAAATGACGACATGATCATTGACGAGACTTCTTCTCTGCCAGCGCTGCCCGAACCCTGAAGTGTCGCATTATAACGGTTGATGAGATCTTTTCCGGTAAAACTGGTTATCGAAGTGTATGCTGTCTTTCCCTGCGACGGCATAAGCGTTATGCACTCTTTGAGATCAAAATTTTCCGGGGTAGTTTTAACAACGTATGCCGCTTCAAGATCGAACGGAATCCAGCCATCAGCAAACGCCTGCTTAGAGACTATTTCGCGATGCGCCATATCATAAAAAACCAGACGCCTGACCTGCATGCCCGCGGTAGCATAAGGCCTGACAAAACGGCCTTCAGCATCGATCAACAGACAGGTATCAAAAAGAAACTCAAGCTCGAGGCGCACCGATTGATCAATGAATTCCTGTAGCTTATCTGGTTTTCCGTCAAGAATTCGAACCAGATCACGGTATTTTTTGCGAACAATGCGATACTCTTCAGCATAGCGGGAATCAAGCTGTATCAGCAGCTTCTCAAGCCGGGCAGCTGTTTCGATTCTGGCCGATTCGCGACGCGACTCGAGAAAGAAGTTCCAGTAAAACCCGACAGCGACAACCGGCAAAGCCATGCTGATCAGGAACACAAATGTAATCATGGTGGTAAGCGAAAGCTTGAAGCCTTCTTCTGTCTGAAACACCCTGAACCAGAGCGGAACCCAGAAGAAGAACAACGCCAGTGTCCAGAAAGGCGGCGGAACTTTGCGGTATTTCATAACGGCAAGAAGAATTCGCCCGTCCGGCTTGAACGACACCAGCACTTCACTCGTTCCGAAAACAAGATATTCGTAGCCGCTCTTGATATCCATGCCGCTGACACGGGGTGCGATGACGTAAGGATTCAGTCCATCAGGGACCAGTGAGTCTTCAGGGTCAAATAGATTAACGTAGCCGTATTCTTCGGTCGAAACGCCAAGACCGGCAAAAAGACTACGGGCAAGCAGCCGGTCGGTAATTTTTCTTTCGTGCACCAGTGAAAGCATTGCGTTGACACCGGTTGCATGACGTTCCGGAGCAGAGAACCAGATGCCGTAAGTTCTTTCTCCGGCAATGGTTACTTTCTGAAGAACCCCCGGCTTGCCCTCAAGACGAGGAAACCCAACGCCGCCGTTAAGAAGCCTGATCAGGCGGTTCTTGGCCTCTCCTTCGAGGCGCGACCTGATGAGTCCGGTGTCGAATTGCTCGAGCATGAATTTCCAGTCGTCAACATCGGCTGGTGAAACATTCAAAGGTTGCCGGTTGCTGAAAAAGACTGTTTCAAAGGCATCGGGCGCCAGGCCATGCTTATGCTGCCAGGCTTCGAACAATCTGGCAGAGTCAGAAGCTGTTTTTCCGCCAACCTCTTCGAAAAGCTGGTTGAATCTGCTGTTGAAAATCTTGTCGAACCGGAAAGAAGCATACATCTTGTCGAGAAAGGCTTCACGACTACGCCGGTAATTCTGGTGTTCCCGAGTTTCGCCGCGTGCATGAAAAAAGCTGATGACGATCAGATTGAGCATTACCGCCAGAAGCAGAATGAGAAACCGTAATGGCCTGCTGTCAGTTGTCTGCATCGCGACCTCCTGAATGATAGCGCCTGAGCACTACCACCGTCTGATCGTCATTCTGCGGACCCCAGGCATTTGCCGAGGCGATAATCATATCGACCGCCACATCAGGTTCGAGCGCGGCCGTTTTTGCGCAAATTTTTTCAAAGCCTTCGAAGCCGAGCATCTGATTACTGGCGCTGGTCGTCTCGACAAGGCCGTCGGTGTAAATGATCAGGCTGTCGCCCGGTTCGATGATGCGACAGGCTGAGCCAACAACCGGTTTTGCCCTGACCCCCAGCGGCATGCCAGGCAGGTTGAGCATTTCTGACGCGCCGGAGGCCTTGATGACAATCGGATAAGGATGCCCGGCCGAAGCAAAATCGAGATGACCACTTGCCGGGGTGTAGAAGCCCAGCCAGCAGGTCATATACAGCCTCTTGGCACCATATTTGAAGTGCAGACGGTTAATTTCCTGCAGCAAAGATGCAGCTGAAGCAGCTTTTTCGGCAAGCAGCGACAGCCAGACCTTGGTCGAAGCCTGCACCATGGCAGGCGCAATGCCATGACCGGTAACATCGCCAACAACGATCAACACCCGCCCGTCTTTGAGAGCGAACCAGTCAATATGGTCGCCACCGAGTTCAGTGGCAGTTATACAGCGGCCATAAAGCTGCCAGTCATCGCCACGCATGGCGGACTCGGGCCATAGCGTTTCCTGCACCGTGCGCGCTACCTGCATTTCCTGGAAACCGGCCAGCGTCTGGTTCAGACTCGACAGCATGTGAGAAAACTCTTCAACCGCGGCGCCCTCGACCCGCACTCTGAAATCTCCGCCCGCGACTGCGTTAAGTCCGGTTTTTAGATTTTCAAGAGGCTTCAGAAGAAGCATGCTGGTAATTCTTGCCGATATCAACGCCAGCAGGATAACCAGCACCGAAAGGACGATCATGCGTCGATTCAATCTGCCGATGCTGTTTTCGACAATATGATAAGGCTGCGCAAGCACCAACACGTAGCCATCGAGAGAATTACCCTTGATCGCGCTAAGCAGATACTTACGGCCACCGACGCTGGCAATCTCGTGTGCCGGCAGGCCGCTTTTTACAACCTGATCGGCAAGCTGTCGCAAAGACGGGTCGTTGCCGGTAGCCCTTTTGGGAAAAGATGGCCAGACAGGAAGCGGATTGATTGGTATCGCGGCAAATCTTGCCAGATCATCGCCCTGCAAACGGTCGCGCAGGCGACTGATCTGCAAAAGGTAGTTTCTCTGCATTCCGGCCTGAGAAAGGAATACATACATCATGGCGTGGGCATAATTGCTTTCGTCAATGAATATGTCGACATAGGTCGGCAAGACGCTGTCAAGCATATTGAGCATCCCGATCCTTCCGCAACCCAATATCAGACCTCGTGCCAGCCATCCACCAAGATCAGAGACTATCGATTTGATATCGGTTGATGCCGGCTTATCATGCTTTTCGACAAACTCACCGCGAAAAGTCTCGAGCAACATCTCACCGTAATGAATCATGGTTTCCTTTTTACCATCGACTTTTGGCTGGGGTCGACCATTCAGGTAAGACAGACTGAAATCGTCAGACACAATTAGAATCTCACGCAAAGATTCAGAAAAAGTCTGGCCCAGTTTGCCGATTTCATCGAGAGAGCTACGAAATTCGCCAGGTGGTAAAGACATGCTCTTTTTTATAGCAGCCTTGAAAATGCCTTCCAGTCTGCGGTATTCATAAGTCAGACCCTCATCGATACGTGTCAGCTCAGCTGTACTCTGCTGCTGCAAACCATCGACAAGAAGCTTTTCCCGCTCTATGCGATCGGCAATCCCCGTAAAAACCAGCATGATAAGAGGAATACCAGCACCATACAAAAACAGCGCGGCAAGCCTTCCCCGCAGCCCCGGCGTCGACTGAGAAACCCCAAGCAGAAAATATGACAACAGAATGAAGGATAAAAAAGCTACCAGCCTGATGGAAAAATTCAGTGCGCTGAAAATTATCGCAGGCTCAACCAGATTAACAGTTCTGGCGACAATGGTATTGCCGGAGTCAGTATAACGCAGGACTCCCGGACATCTGTCGAACATGAACCCCTGTTCGCCAGTAGGCATGGCATTAACCAGCATGGTTACTGATGCGGCAAAACCTTCCGATTCAGGTTTGATCAGATTTTTTGCCAACGGGTCCTGCCAGCCGAAATGGTAGCTACGGCCAAATTTGACATTGGCGGCTTTAACGGCGGCGTCGAGCATCTGATCTGAAGGAAGCAGACGTTTGCCGATAAAAACGATCAGATGACCCGAAAATCTGCCTTCGCTGTCTTTGAGTCGAAACCAGCCTCCCCAGTGTCGGTCGTGACTCGAGCCAATACTGACGATTTCATCCGGCGTCCGGTTCATGATTACGTGAGCGCTGCGATAACCGGAAAACTGAAAGATAAAACGCTCGTATTTCTTGCCCAGCAACGGATCAATGACTGCTTCAAGATACTTCTGGGCGACAAAGCGTGGCGGAGTAGGCATAAAAGGCAACGTCAGACATTTTCCGTCTTTATCGAACAGGAATGTTTCTACCGAACCGGGATTGGTGTCGAAATTCTGTTTCAGCCTTCTGGCAAATGATTCAGAAGGATAAGGCAAAGATGCCAGACTGGCAAACGCCTGACCGAAACGTTTGACCGGTTCGGCCTGAGCTGCAACATCGCTGAGAATCTTCGCCATTTCATTACGTTCCAGCGTAATGCGGCGGTTAAGATCGATCCCGGCAAAATACCGGTTTAATCCGGTTAGAAGAAGAAAGGGGAGAAAGACGATCAGCAGGGCTTTGCCTGCCGCTCTGGCGATGGCGACCAGAGGCTTGTGCCTCAATTGATCAGGTAATCTGGCGAACCATTGCATTCCGCTATCAGTTAGCTCTGATCAGAATCTGACAGAATCATCAGAAAAACCTCAGGATTAGTGGTTCAGCATAGTTTTCGCGGTCGAATCTGACTTCGGCCGCTTCAATAACCGGTTGACGTCGTGAACTGAATGAATTGGAAATTTCGTTAAGAAGCTTTTCGACCCTAAGAATCTTGCCTTTAACGGTTATCTGTGAAAAAGCCGAAATCCTGGGGTCGCTCTGAAGATCTTTAGGAAAGACAACTTCGAAAACATAATCCATATTGCTTTCAGAGTTAACCGAAGGCTGACTGTTGACAAAAAC
>CAZMWO010000306.1:0-4797 GCA_964569565.1 uncultured bacterium
AGCAATTTTTTGAGCAGGGAAATTGCCCGCCAGTTCTTGATCTTGCCGACGGCGAGAATTGCGCTGATGATGGCGTCCTCTTCGAAAAAGATCTGGCCGGTAGCTTCTTCAAGAGCCGGTTCAGGGGTCGCGCCGACACTTGCCTCAGAATAAGCCTGCAGGGCATCGATAAGAATGTCGAGTGCTTCCGGGTTTTCCAGCATGCCTAGAGCCTGGGCGGCGTGAAAGCGGACTTCCTGCTGCGAGTCATTCAAAGCATTGATCAGTAGTCCAACGGCTTTGTGATTGTCGATATTCCCGAGCGCCAGGGCCATGAAGTCCTGAATGTTATCGCTTTCATAGGTCTCTAGCAGAAAATCGGTGGCCTTTTCGCCCTTGAATTTGGAAAGGGCGATGGCTGACTCGCGCCTCTGCTCATACTCACCGGTGAGAAAGAGATGTAGAAGACGTGCAATAAGCGGCCTGATATTGTTTAAAACATCTTCGTATGCTGGCATTGGTAAGTACCCCGGCTCGTCTGTGAATTCTTCTGCATGGTAACAGAAACTTCATATTTTTTAAATATAGAATTAAATTCGATTGTTAAGACAACAGGCGATGAGTATAATACTCGCATGGCAGACGAAAAAAGCTTATATCGTTTATTAAAACTTACTTTTGATGAGGGCGCATCTGACCTGCATCTTAAAGTTGGTAAGGCGCCGGCGATCAGAGTCGATGGGCATATAAGGCATGTTGATGGCTTTCGCTTCAGTCGTAGAGACTTCGACAAGATCATCGAGGTTCTGTTGACCCCTGACCAGGAAGACCTGTTCAGAAAGAGCCACGAAATCGATTTTGCCTACACTCTCGAGGGTGTCTGCCGGTTCAGGGTTAACCTTTACAACGATCTCAACGGTTTTGGCGCCGTTTTCAGGGTAATACCATATCGCGTCATGGAATTCGACGAAATCGGTCTGCCACTGGCGGCCCGCCGGCTGATCGAGCAGCCGAACGGTCTGATACTGATCACCGGCCCGACCGGTGCCGGTAAGACATCGACCATGGCCAGCTACCTGAACTACGTCAATCGCATCGCCCGGCGCCACGTGGTGACCCTTGAAGACCCGATCGAATACCAGTTCGAAGACAACCTTAGCGTTTTCAATCAGCGCCAGGTCGGCATCGACTGCCTGAGTTTCTACGAGGGTCTGTTAACCGTGCTTCGCCAGGATCCCGATATCATCGTAGTCGGCGAAATGCGCGAACCTGAGACGATTTCTCTGACGCTCAACGCTGCTGAAACCGGTAAACTCGTCATCGCCACGCTGCACACCAGTTCAGCTGTCAGCACGGCCGAGCGTATCGTCAACGTTTTTCCTGAATCGCGGCATCACCAGATTCTTCTGCAGCTTTCCATGGTTTTGCGCGGCGTGGTTTCGCAGACCCTGCTGCCTAAGCCCGATGGTGGGCGGGTGGCCGCCTTTGAAGTTCTGATAAATACTTCGGCCGTGCGTTCGCTGATTGCCGACGGCAAGATTCACATGCTGCCGTCATATCTTGAGACCGGCGCCGAATACGGCATGACGACAATGGAAATGTCGCTGGCACAGCTGGTAAAAGACCGGGTGGTCAAGCTCGATGATGCGATGGCAGCAGCTCCCAATCCGGCGGCTCTGCGCAAGATTCTGCATGAACCGCCGGTTTGACAAGTTGATATGGGGGCCAGATGCTGAGAATACATGATTTTTTTGAAACCGCAATAGAGCGCCAGGCTTCTGACCTGCACCTGAAAACCGGCTCGCCGCCGATTATCAGGGTTGGCGGCCGGCTGATTACCTTGCCGCACGAACCTCTGGCCTACCAGGAAATGCCAGGTCTTTTTCTGCCGCTGATGGACGTCAAGGCGCAAAGCGACCTGCGCTCGCATTTTGAGACCAATTTTATGGTGCGTTACAAGAACCGCTGGCGGGTTCGCGTGTGTATATTCAAACAGCGCGGCTGCCTGTCGGGGGCGTTCCGTTTTATTCCGACTTCAGTACCTTCAATTGATTCGCTTGGTCTGCCACAGACGCTCAAGGATATCGCGGCCCGCCCGCGCGGTCTTTTTCTGGTCACCGGGCCGGCCAACTCCGGCAAAACTCACACTCTTGCCGCCATAGTCAACGAAATCAACCGTATTTCGCACCGGCATGTCATTACCATTGAAGACCCGATCGAATTTGTCTATCGCGAGCGCAAGTCGATTTTTACCCAGCGCGAAATAGGCATTACCGCCAGTCACTATCACAGTGCCCTGATGAACGCCCTGCGCGAAGACCCTGATGTCATACTTGTCGGCGAAATGCGCGATACCGAGACGATCGAAATGGTTCTGACCGCAGCCGAAACCGGGCATCTCGTTCTGTCTACTCTGCATACGGTCGGCGCTGTACAGACCATCGACCGTATCATCAACGTTTTTCCGGGGCACCGGCACGAAGAGATTAGAACCCAGCTGTCGATGTCGCTGATCGGAATCATTTCACAGATTCTTCTGCCAAGCCTGCACAAACGCGAACGTGTTATGGCCCACGAGCTGATGATAATGAATTCGGCCATGCGCAACCTGATTCGCGAGAAAAAGACGAACCAGCTCAAGTCGGCATTGATGCTTGCCCGCAAAGAGGGCTGCAAAACCCTGCGCGATTCGCTCAATGAGATTCTCAAGGACGAAAGGGTCGATGGCCGGCTGGTATCGAATATCATGAAGGAGATAGTTGAATGACCGCCCTCCACGAAATCGAATCCTTCAGATATGTCAAGGCGGCGCGCCGGCTTTTGCGGTCTGCCACAGCCAGACTTGAAGAGCTTGCCCAGGCAGATGTCTCTGATGAATTGCGTTTTGAAACCCTTCTCGGGCTAGGCAGAATCGGCGACATCGAGTCTCTCAACACTCTAACCAGGGCTTTTGATGAATATTCAGACTGTATCGAGCCGATTACCGCGCTGGGCCATTTTAAAAGCAGTTCGCCGGTTGCCCGCCTGATCGAACGCCTGCAGAACCCCGACGCTCAACACAAGGAAGAAATCGTCAGGGTGCTCGGTGAAATCGGCGATCCGATGGCAGCCCGGCCCTTAATGGAGTTGCTGCACGACGAAGATCGTATGGTGCGTTATTATTCGGCCCGTGCGCTCTTCAAAATGGGTGGCCGCGATGTGGTGCAGAGTCTGTGCGGATTGCTCAACGACCCTGACGAATGGATCGTCATCAATGTTCTCGAGATTCTTTCGCAGCTCAAAGATCCCGAAGCGGTTCCTGCCCTTGTCGGACAGTTTGAGATCGCGCGCGATTCGAGACTCAAGGCGATTATCATCTCGTCGCTGGCAACCTTTGCCGAAGCGCGTCTGCTCAAAACTTTCGAGAGCGGGCTCGATTCATTCGACCCGAGAATTCAGGCTAATTCGGTCGAGGCGATTTCATGCCTCAAAATCCCGGCTCTCGAAATGAAACGCAAACTTAAAAAATTCTATGGCCACCCCAACAATCGCGTGCGCGCCAATGTCTGCATTGCCCTGGCCAATGCCGATGCCGAAGCTGTCGGCGAAGAACTCAAGGCCATGATGAAGAGTGCCGATGCCGCAACCCGTCGCTCTGCCGCTTATGTTCTGGCCCGCATCGGCATCGACCGCCGTGAGGAGTACATTCACGAACTTCTTTTTGATGAATATTTTGGCGTGCGCAAGATGGCGCTCAAAGCGGCTTTGTCGCTTGAAAGCGGCGTCGGCGTTCGCGAGATCAGGCCTCTGCTCAGCGACGAAAACCAGTGGGTGCGCAAAGAAGCGGTCGAATGTGCGACCCGCATCGAAGATTTTCCCGATCAGGATATTCTCGACCTGTTAAAAAAGGAAGAGAGCGCCCCGGTCATCAGGTGCGTGCTCGATTATGTGGTTTCGCGCAATATCAGAGAAGCGGTAGCTGCGGTGTACGAGCGCATCAGAAAAGAACCGGAAGAAGAAATGCCCTGGCTGATTGCGGCACTTGGCCATCTCGGTGCCCGCGAAGAATTGATCAAGACGAAAAAAAGCCTTGGCGCTGTCCGATCAGATGTTTTTTCTGAATACTACCAGGCGCTTCTGCTGAACGGTGATACGACAGTATTTGAAGAGATCGCCACCACCCTGCAGGAAAAGAAGCGTGAGAACGAACTCATGGTCTGGGTGCGAATTGCAGGCAACATCGGAGCCTTTATTCAGCGGCCTGAAAAATTTTCGAATACACTGCTCAAAGTTCTGGCCGAAGAGGTCATGCGTGATATGGAGGGTGTAACTACCCTCGAATCACCCGGCTCGACCGGAGACGCTTCGGCAACACTCGAAAAAGCGCTTGAATTGATAGCTGGCGGCGATTATGCGAAGGCGCGTGATATGCTCGAGAAAATGGCAGCGGCACAGCCCGACAACATGGAAGTGCGCTACCAGCTGGCCTTGTGCTTTTACAACCTTGGTGAAATGAAGAAAGCAGCTGCGTTGCTCGCAAAAATCATCGACGATGAGCCTTCTCATATCAACGCTGCGGTTCTTCTCGGCCAGATTTATTTTCGCAGAAAAGAATGGGACCAGCTGGCTGCCTGCTATGAAAGAGTACAGCAGTTTGTCGGAGCCGATGACAAGAAGAACCTGATCCGTATTTACGGCGCGCTTGGCCTGGCCTACTTTAACCAGAAGAAATACGCACAGGCCATCACCGCGCTAAGTCGTGGTCTGCAGGCTAATCCGCGCGACCTCTCGTCTTCCTATCATCTGGCATTGTGCTATTATGCTATCGAAGAAACCGAA
>CAZMWO010000307.1:0-4763 GCA_964569565.1 uncultured bacterium
AGGACCCGATTGGCCGCTCACCCCGCTCGAACCCGGCAACCTACACCGGCATATTCACGCCGATCCGCGATCTGTTCTCGCAGACGGTCGAAGCGAAAACCCGTGGTTATGCTCCCGGACGCTTCAGCTTCAACGTTAAGGGCGGCCGCTGCGAAGTCTGTGAGGGTTCGGGTCAGATTCAGATCGAGATGCACTTTCTGCCCGATGTCTATGTGACCTGTGATCAGTGCAAGGGCCGCCGCTTCAACGACGAAACCCTGAAAGTCAGGTTCAAGGGGCTCAATATTGCGCAGGTTCTTGATTTGAGTGTTAATGATGCTCTGCCATTTTTTGAAGCTTTTACCGCAATCAGACGTCGTCTGCAGACGCTGGTCGATGTGGGTCTCGGTTATATAACTCTTGGGCAGGCCAGTACGACGCTTTCCGGCGGAGAAGCTCAGCGCGTCAAGCTGGCGACCGAACTGTCAAAAGTGGCCACCGGCTCGACCTTTTATCTGCTCGACGAACCGACGACCGGACTGCATTTTCAGGATGTCCGCTGTCTGCTCGATGTGCTGGCACGCCTTGTCGATAAAGGCAATACGGTGCTGGTGGTCGAGCACAATCTCGATGTCATCAAGACCGCTGATTATATTATCGATCTTGGCCCTGAGGGCGGCGAACGCGGTGGTTCGATCGTGGCTACCGGCACCCCTGAAGAAGTTGCCGCCGTCAAGGAATCATTGACCGGCCGCTTCATTGCCGAAGATCTGCGTTACACTGCCGGGTTGGGCAAAAACGGCAAGGGCGGCAGGAGGCGTTTGTATGGCTAAGGCACGCAGCCGCTTTGTCTGCCAGTCATGCGGGCAGGTCTTTAACAAATGGCAGGGACAATGTACTGCTTGCCAGGAATGGAACACCATCGAGCCGGAGGCCGAAACCACCGAGGCCCGTCGTGTGCCAATGCAGAACCCGGGTGGCAGTCTCGCTATCATACAGACTCTCGAAGACGTCGCCATGGAAAACTCTTCACGCTGGCCAACGGGTGTCGATATATTCGATGAATTGATCGGCGGCGGGCTGGTGCCGGGCGGTATAACGCTTATTGGCGGTGAGCCCGGCGTCGGCAAATCTACTTTTATGTTGCAGCTGGTGTCGCGTCTTGGCGTTACCATCAAGCCGCTCGCTTATATTTCCGGCGAAGAATCGGCAACTCAGATCAAGCTGCGGGCCGAGCGGCTGCGTATCGGCAACGGCAGTGACATCATACTGGTTTCGGAGCAGAATCTCGATTCGGCCTTGAATGGCCTGGCTTCATATCTGCCGCGCCTTCTGGTCGTCGATTCGATTCAGACGGTCTATACCCCGCAGATGGAAGCGACCCCGGGTTCGGTCACCCAGATCCGCGAATGTGCGGCAATTCTGACGAAGTTCGGCAAAGATCGTGGTCTGCCGATTTTTATCATCGGCCATGTCACTAAAGATGGTGCTATTGCCGGGCCCAAGATTCTCGAACACATGGTCGATACCGTGCTGTATTTCGAAGGTGATGTTAACTCGAATTTCAGAATTCTGCGTGTGTTCAAGAACCGCTACGGTGCTACCGGTGAGGTCGCGGTGTTTCAGATGACCGACAAGGGCCTCAGCCCGGTGCTGAACCCTTCTGATCTTTTTATCAGCCGCAAGCGTACCGATGCTCCAGGTGTGGTGGTCGTGCCGATACTGCAGGGCAGTCGTTGCATACTCACCGAACTTCAGGCGCTGGTGACGCAGTCGTTTCTGACCATGCCACGTCGGGTAACCGCCGGTATCGATTCGAACCGGCTCAATCTCGTCGTTGCAGTGCTCGAAAAGCATGCCGGGCTGAAGTTTTACAACCGCGATGTCTTTGTAAACGTCGCCGGTGGTCTTAAATTGACTGAGCCGGGTGGTGATCTCGGTCTGGCAATGGCTCTGGCCGGCAGTTTAAACGATCAGCCGCTGCCCAAAGATACACTTCTGGTCGGTGAACTGACACTGGCCGGAGAAGTCAGGCCGGTAGCTCAGGTGGCGCGGCGTATCAACGAAGGACGACGCTTCGGTTTCAGCCGTTTTATTGTGGCGGCCGGCTGTGAGTTGCCTGACAACAAAGGTATCGTTCACGTTTCGACAGTGCGCGAGGCTATAAAAGCTGTTTTCGGCTGACAGTTGGTATTCCTGCTCTTTTGTGATAACATTTTGTGACACTTTACGGAGGTTTTTCTATTGAAAAAGGCTGATACCGTAACTTTTAAAGTTGACCCTAACCTTCTCGAGATTCTTCAGAGCATGCCAAACCGCTCTGAGTTCATTCGCAGCGCAATTCTCAACGCTCTCAAGCATGTTTGCCCGCTATGCAGCGGTGCCGGCGTGCTTTCTCCAGCCATGAAAAAATGCTGGGACAAGTTTGCCGAGAAGCACGAGATCAAGAAGTGCTCCGAAAACGATGAGATCGAACTTGTCTGCAACGTCGAAGCAGATACTGAATGATTTTATGAAAACATTCTGTCGGCTGAAACTTTCAGTCTGGCTGCTGGCACTGGTTTTTGGCACAATATTGTCTGCCGCCAATGCCGAAACTCAGCGACTCAAAGTGTTTACCAGCATTCTGCCGCAGAAGTATCTTGTCGAGCAGATTGCCGGCGACCTCGTCGATGTCGAGGTTCTGGTCGGACCCGGCATGTCACCACATACTTTTGAACCGTTGCCACAGCAGATGAGCCGGCTGAGCCGCGCTGCCGCTTTTTTTATGATCGGTGTTCCGTTCGAGCAGGCTCTGGTTTCGCGTCTGGCCGCAATCTGCCCCGATCTCAAACTGGTCGATACCGGCAAAGATGTGCCGCGCCGCTCGATGAGCGGGCATGAATCAGATCATCAGCACAGCGCAGATTGCGTGCATGAGATGGGCTCACCTGACCCGCATATCTGGCTCGATCCGATAAATGCAGTTGCTCTTGCACAGGCAATTGCTGCCGCTCTGATTGAAGTCATGCCAGATCACACAGTAAAGATTAACGAGGGTCTGCACAAGCTGACCGCCGAATTGACGGCTCTCGATAAGCAGCTGGCAATCGCACTGGCGCCGGTAAAAGGCCAGACCATGCTGGTTTTTCATCCGGCCTTTGGCTACTTTGCCGCCCGCTACGGTTTGCAGCAGCAGTCAGTCGAGGTTGAAGGCAAAGAGCCCGGTCCGCGCCAGCTGGCAGAGCTGATAAGAAAATGCCGTCAGCTGAATGTGCGCGTGGTTTTTGTACAGAAGCAGTTTCCGGTTGCAGCTGCCGAAACAGTTGCCCGCTCGATAAACGGTGCTGTCGTTCAGATCGATCCGCTGGCCGAAGATTATATAGCGAACCTGAACCGGCTGGGCGAAGCGGTACTGGCTGGTGTAAAGTGAAAATCGACAGTCCGTCGCCGGTAGTGCGTTTCTCCGAGGTTAATTTCGCCTACGAAGACGGCATTACCGTTCTCGAGAACATCAATTTTTCTCTCGAATCAGGCGATTTTGCCTGCGTTGTCGGCCCGAACGGCGGCGGTAAAACCACTCTGCTCAAACTCATTCTCGGCCTGCTCAAGCCGGTGTCAGGGTCGATCTCGGTGCTGGGGCAATCGCCCGGTCACGCGCAGGCGCAGATCGGTTATGTTCCGCAGTTCTCAAAGTTCGATGCCGGGTTTCCGGTCAAGGTGCTCGATGTCGTTCTGATGGGCTGTTTGTGCCGCTCCTTTTTCTGGGGCCGCTATTCAGACGAGCAGGTCGAAAAGGCGCGTCGCGCGCTTGCAGCAGTAGGTCTGCACGGAAAAGACGAGCGCGGCTTTGCCGGGCTTTCCGGTGGGCAGAAGCAGCGTGCTCTTATTGCCCGCGCCATGGTCTCTGAGCCGCGCCTGATACTACTCGATGAACCTACCGCCAGCGTCGATGTTGCCGGTACCGAGCAGTTTTACAGCATGTTCGAAGAGCTCAATCAGCGATTCACCATATTGATGGTTTCTCACGATGTTGGCTTTATCTCGAGCCGCGTAAAGAGTGTCCTGTGTGTGCGCAAAACCCTGCAGATCCACCCGGTTTCCGAGTTAACCGGCGAGGCGCTGCAGAATATCTACGGAGTAGATGTCAGCATAATCAGGCATGATCATCGTTGCAGCGACAAGGGGCATATATGTCCGCATTCATAAAAGATCTGCTCGAGCTCGAATTTTTACAGAACGCTTTTTTTGCCGGCATTCTATGCAGTATCGCCAGCGGTGTTGTCGGCACTTACGTTGTTCTCAAGCGCATCACCTACATAGCTGCCGCTATTTCGCATTGCATTCTCGGAGGCCTCGGTGCCGCCCGCTATTTTTCGGTTGTGTGTGACCTGCCCTGGCTTCGCCCGGTATACGGTGCCATAATTACCGCACTCGCTTCAGCGCTGTTGATAGGTTTTATCAGCCTGCGCGCCAAAGAGCGCGAAGATACCGTAATCAGTGCTCTCTGGGCGGTCGGCATGGCGGTCGGTGTGCTGTTCATCTTCAAGACGCCAGGCTACAACGAAGATTTGATGAGTTACCTGTTTGGCAATATTCTTATGGTTTCGCGCGAAGACCTCTACCTGATCGCCGGTCTTGATCTGCTGGTCATCGGCCTGACCGTTTCATTCTACTATCAGACGGTTGCTGTCTGCTTCGATGAAGAATTCGCGCGCACCCGTGGCGTCGCGGTCGAATTCTATTATCTGCTGCTTCTTTGCCTGACCGCGCTTACAGTAGTGCTGACCGTTTCAGTGGTCGGT
>CAZMWO010000308.1:0-4758 GCA_964569565.1 uncultured bacterium
TAACGACGATCAGGCCATCGAGTTTCGCAAACTCGCCTGGCAGGCCATTGTCTATTCCGATTTGATCGAAAAGGCGCTCTGGCGTGTCAGGCCTTACGAGAAGATCAAAGGCAAGGCCGACCGGGTATTCGAAGAAGCCATGCAGGCCGGCATCTCAGCTATCGAAGCCGGCGGCGGACTGCAGCTGATAAAGGCAGCCAAAAAATCAGCCCGTGCCTTCTCGGCCATCGAACGAACCGACGAAAAGAAGCCGCTGATCGGCATTGTCGGCGAAATCTTCGTCAGAACGCATAAAGAAAGCAACCAGCAGCTCGTGCGAGTACTCGAAGACCTCGGCTGCGAAACCTATACCAGTTCTGTCGCCGAATGGATTGAATACACTACTCACACAGGCATAGAAGAATCTACTGAAGCTTTCAGACGCCAGAAATCGCTGGGCAACATCGGCGAGGCAGCCAAATTCTGGCTTACCGCCAAGTATCAGCGACTTGTCGCCCGCTTCATTGCGCAGCCGTTCAACAGCCTGCTCAAGAACAGGTTCGACCATCACACCGAGCATATTCTCGAAGAAACTGCCGAAATATTCTCGAATCACATCAACGGCGAAGCCATTCTCAGTATCGGTGGCGCGCTGGCCTTCGCCAAAGACGGTTACAATGGCGTTGTCAACTCGATGCCGTTCACCTGTATGCCTTCGACCATCGCCAGCGCAATTCTCAAGGTTCACATGCGCAGCAAAGCGCCTTTCGTCGATATGATCTACGATGGCAGCATCATGCCCAACCGCGAGACCAACCTCGCCACCTTCGCCTTTCAGGCCCGCCAGAATCTCGAAAAGAACGGTCGTCGAGCCTGACACTAACTTAATCTTACTCCCGCCGGTCGTTAATTTCGACCGGCGGTATTTTTTTATAACACAGATTTTGAGCGCATTTGCAGTTGCAAAGAGACACTAAAACAGTTACAATTTTCTATACAAAGAGAGTTTTGTAATTTTTTTCACATGGAGAGTTTTAGTGGAACAATTAGTAGAACAGATTGCCAGGCTTCAGTTTTTGAACCAGTTCTGGATGTCGCTTTTTCTCATCATACCGATAGTGCTGATCTCGCGATCGGTTGTGGCGGGCAGCAGATATTCGCCGATTCTGATTATCGTTCTTTTCGGCCTGGCCATGGGCTATGCGCTGGTAAAGAGCGAAATCGGCACGCCGGGCCTGAATGAGTTCCCGCTGCTGGCGCTGATCAGCCGGGTTACCATAGTGGCGCTGGTAGTGTCTTTTTTTGTCGGCGGCCAGGAACTGCGAAAGATCTTCAGGGGTGAACACCTCGAACTCGACGAAATCGTCGTCTATTCAAGCGAAGAGACCATTCTCGGCACCCGGCGCACTCAGCTTTACTTCCTGATTCGCGCATTTTTCATTCTTATCGGCCTCGAAGGCATCGTCAAACTGGTTCTCGGAGTCGGCGTCGACGACCCGATCGCCCACTTTTATCCGCTGGTAGCTTACGTCGGCGTCTGTGGTTCGGTCATTCTGATCGACAACAAGGCAACGATCAAGAACAAGGGCGCCTATATCCGCAAAGGCATTTACGAGATGCTGATGATCGTCGGCATACTGGTTCTGTCGCATCATATCGCAGCGTTCATCAAGCCTGTGATTGCGCTGCCACAGATATTTTTCGCCATGATCATCTCTTCAACCCTGGGTGTTATCTTCTCGAACTGGATCATGGGCCCGACCGGCCGCTCGCTGTTGTTTGCCGGCATTCCGGTCGTTCTCGCCGCCAACTTTATGATCGGTGGTTCGCGCATCGCTGAAGCCTTTAAACTTGAGGGCATGGCACCGGTAATGGCCTACGGCTTTTTCGGCCAACTGTTCTGGATGTTCGGCGGCCTCGCCCTGCTGATTTTTCTCGGCAATTCGAATCATGTGCGCAATCTGGCGCCTGGCATGGCAGGCTCACTGTCGCACTCCGGTTTGACCGGCGCCTGTACCGCTGGCGATCTTGGTTCAGAAGCTGCTGCCAGAGCGCCGATCATGATCAATGTACCATTCTTCGGCCATATCTTTGTTTTCACAATTCTGGCGATCAGCGTTCAGCGGGGTCAACTGCTGGTGCTGCCTTCACTGATCGTCGCTGTTATCGGTATCGCCCTTACCGCCTGGTCTCTTAAAACTCTTAAAAATGCTAACGGCAAAGAGTCTGAGGAAGTTAAAGGCCTCATGCAATTTTCGTTTGGCTGGCAGATCACTGCCGTCTTCGGCGGCTTTCTCCTACTACATCTTAGCGGCATGGATATTTCCAACGCCGGAATGGCCAAGTCATCAGCCATTTCGCACTTCGGCCTGTTCGCAGCGACACAGGGCGGCATGTTTGGAGCTCAGTCTGCGAGCCTTATTCCGTTCATCTTCGCTATGCCATTTCTGGTTCATCCTCTGGTTTTCGGCATGTTCGGAGCAGCTATGGAAAAAGATGGCGAAATGCCGAAAAATATCGTTCTCGCCCTAGCAATAGCAGGCGTAATAGGAGTTATCTACTCGCTCATGTTTGCCTGAGATAATGGCGGAATTAACATCCTGCGCGTAGTCGCGGATCTCACTGAATGAAAAAGGCGGGCACCTGCTGGTGTCCGCCTTTTTGTTGACGGCGTTGCTGATAATTGATATTCTCTCAGTATCAACAGAGGCGGGGTCAGAGGAATGAGTGCTGCTCGCGAATCGATAAAAAAAGGGCTGATGACGCTGATCGGGCGCAAGGACGCCAGCGTCTTTCAGAACCTCGACAACTTTACCGGAGAAATCAACAAGCTCGGTGAATGGCAGAATCTGCCGGAGATTCCTGCTCTCGCAGCCGGACTGGCCGAAAGGCTCCCATGGGAACTGCAGAAAGACGGCAGCGGGCTGGTCAGCGGCCGGGCGGTCATAAATCTGTCATCTGCGCTGGTAAAAAAGCACGGGCTCACTGACGACCTCGCCGTATGGGCTGTCGAAACCTGGGCGCTCTCACTTGGTCTCAAGCTCGAAAACCCGGCCGCAAGAGCATCGGCACCGGCCAAACCAGCACCCACAGCGGCCGCGACCTCGATGACAAAAGCGCCGGCGGCAACTGCAACCATCAGCGCGGCTCCACCAGCTTATGCCCAGCTTATGGCAAAATCCCGTTTCGGGCTGATCTTCGGCCAGAATGAAGCCGGCGCCGTGCATGTTTTTGCCAGCTGGTTTCGCGAAGAATCGCCACAGAACAGTGCCGGACTGGCCGCCAACATGATCAAAACCGAAACTCAGACAGACCGACCATTGTTTTCGGCACCGCCACCACGGCGAAAAGTTGCTGGCAAAGGAACTGGCGAAACCATCGGGGAAAAGACAGAACCGTCAGTTGCTCCCATTGATTCGAAGGCGCCTGCGCTGAAGAAAGAAACTGCCACCCGGAAACCCGAAAAAGCTCAGCCGGCGCAGACATCAGCAAAGCCAGCGGCAAAACCGGCTGCAAAAACTTCAACACCGGCTCAGACGGCACCGGCCGCCAGACCTGCCGCAGCACCTTCCGGCAGCGGCAAGGTCTACTACGGCAGCGCCGATTCTCTCTACAATCAGGCGGTTCAGTTGCTGCCCGGTCATACCGGCAAACCCGATGTGCCCGAGGCCCTGGCCATACTCAACCAGGCCGCCAAACAGGGTTCTATTCCCGCCCGGCGTGCCATAGGAATAATTTACCTGAAGGGCGTGGGCATCAAACAGGATTTTGCGACAGCGGCCAACTGGCTGCGACTGGCGGCCGAAGGCGGTGACGCCGAGGCCCAGTATCATCTTGGCAGCCTTTACCAGTGTGGTATGGGCGTTGAATTCAGCCTCGAGAAAGCACAGAATCTGTTGCAGCGGGCAGCGCAGCAGGGTCATAAAGAGGCTCAGGTGCTGCTCAAGGAAATTCTCGAGGGTTAACCGGCAGGAGGAACATGAATGGCTGAACGCGAACGTGTGGTAAACCAGACTCTGCTTATCTGGAGCGCGGTAGTTATAATCGAAATCTTTGTAATAGCACATCTCATGGCTTTTCCGGTGCTGATTCTGACAGCGCTGGTCATGTACTGGCCGATAAAGGCAGCTGTTAACTGGCCCAAACCGCTCGAAAAGGGCGAACAGAATCAGATACCCGCCCCCACCACGGTTGAAAGGTAACAGTTGGCATGGAGAAAATTGAATTTCTGGTTTCAACCGGCATAAACTTTTATGCTCCTGAATACGAGATCAGGCTGTCAGACCTGCTGCTGCAAAAGAACTGGCAGTTCAGAGTGCTGCAGTCGCCGGCCGGCGCTATCGGTCTGCAATATGGCAGCGAAGCGATCAGCAACGCCGTAACTCAGGGCGATCAGGCGCTGGTAGATGTCGGTGGGCTTGCACTGCGTTTTGGCGACGTTCTCGACCAGTGCCTCGGGAAATGGCTACCCCTGCCCTGTCTGCCCAAATCGGCCGACAGCGATGTGCCATGTCGCAGCGTCGACTGGGCCCGCCTGTTTCTCTACCGCTCGCCCCTGCAACCTGACGAAAACGTTGTGCGCATGGTAATCGCGGTTGACACAGCCCTGCAAAACGAAGGCAGCGAAGCCGGCCTTTTTTCTGAAGACACCGGCGTGCCATTCATCGCCAACCCCGGCCAGAAAAGATTCTGGCAGACCCCTGCCCTGCTCAACTGGCTGAAAACTTCACTCAAAGGCATACCGGCCGCCGGCGGTGATCAGGTTCCTCCCTATGCGAT
>CAZMWO010000309.1:0-1986 GCA_964569565.1 uncultured bacterium
TCTGACTTTGAGCCTTATTTTTGACGATCTGCAGCCAGTGGTCAGATTGCTGAACCCAGATGAAATGATTATCTCGACATTTCATCTGCATGACAGTTACCTGCCAGAACTCAAAAGAATCCGCAACGAAAAGCGCCTGCTCGAAAACCGCATTCTCATGGCCACTGATGCTGCCGGCTCAGACCTGCTCCGACAGAAGCGCGGCGAACTGGTGCGTCAAGAAAAGGAACTCGAATATAAGGTGAGAAGCAACCTTGGCCACCAGTTGCGCCAATGGCTGCACCAGCTGAACCGCAGCATGGAAACGCTCGGCAATTTTGAGCTGTTGCTGGCAAAAGCTGATGCCGCGCTGCGCTGGCCGTCCTGCCGACCGCGTCTTATCGAAGCCGGTGCAGCGCTTACGGCAGTGAATGCAATAAATCCTGAGATATTCGAGATTCTCAAGTCCCAGCACAAAGAATTTACGCCAGTCACGCTTGACGTTATAAAAGGCGCGACCTTGATAACCGGCGCCAACATGGGTGGCAAGAGCGTCGCTCTAATGACTATAGCGACCAATGCTGAACTGGTTCGGCTCGGTTTCTTCGCTTTCGCCACTGAATTCAGCATGCCACTGTTCGATTGCGTCTGCCACATCGCTGGCGATGGGCAGGATCAGACTTCTGGTCTGAGCAGCTTCGGCGCCGAAGTGATTCAGCTCAAAGAACTCTCAGAGCTGACAAAGGATGGCGGCGGACTGGCCGTGTTCGATGAATTTGCGCGCTCTACCAACCCCTACGAAGGCCGCCGCTTTGTCCAGGCACTCGGCGAGTTTTTGCAGCAGACCGGCTGGCACGGCATGATCGCCACCCATTACGACGGGATCGACCTGCCCAACGCCGCCTGTTACCAGGTCATCGGGCTCAAAAACAAAGGCGTGCTCAAACCTGCTTCTGGCGACCTGCGCGCTCTTATCGACAATCTCTGCACCAGCATGGATTATCGCCTGCGCAAACTCGACGGACACAGCGAAGTTCCACAAGATGCACTGCACATCGCCACCCTCCTCGACGCCGATCCCCGCTTCCTTGCCCTTCTCAAAAAACTATACAGTTAACGAATCAGTGAATCATTTCAGCATCTGTGCTACACTGACACAGAAATGAGATGGAAAGGAAGCACTATGGTTCTAACATTTGTCATATCGATTCTGATACATGCTTTTGCCGTTTATATCTGTGGCGCAATTGCGGATCTGGGCGAAGGCTGGAAAAAGCCTCATATCGCGCTGTTGATGGCAGTGGTCGGCGTATTTTTGCTTATTATACCCCAGTTGATCATGGTCACACCAGCTGGCCCTTTTTCTCCTGCCAGACCTACATCTGCCGGCTTTTTTCTTGGCAATGGACTCGCAACACTCTGGTATATCATAGCATTTGGCAAACTTTATGAATTCGGCTGCGGAGGCATCATTGCCGCTCTGGCGGTCATGCAGGTAACCATTCATCTCGCGACAAACACAATCAGCAAACTGGTACGCTAGTAATTGATGAAGAACCTCTTTCAGATCAATATCTGAAGCCAGTCTTTCTCTTTGAGTTTATTGAGGTATTCTAGAAATGCACCAGAATGCCTCTTAACTCAATTATTTCAGCCCGGCTGAAATCGATAATGTAACAGCTAAGCGTTCATTTTAATCAGGTCGGTTATTATAGTCTTTGACATGCTTAAGAAAAAAGGATGGTAATTGCAGCGATGAATACGACGTTGAGTCGCCAATACTTTTGCGCAGCCACTATAATGGTGATCATGAGGTGACCGGCAGCATATACCTGCCAGAAAGCAGCAAATATTCCTGGCGGCTCGGAATTTAAGGACAATGTAGATGAAAACAGCACAAGCAAAATTTGATATCTCTGTAACTTCCGAAATTGGCGAACTCGAAGGCGTAATTCTTCACACACCAGGCCTCGAGATCGAAAATATGACCCCGATGAATGTTGAACG
>CAZMWO010000309.1:1996-4733 GCA_964569565.1 uncultured bacterium
ACGCGCGCTGTACAGCGACATTCTCAATCTTTCGGTTGCCAACTGTGAATACAAGCAGCTTCAGGGTGCTCTCGCCGAGGTTGGCGAGGTTTTTCAGATCCGCAGCCTGCTTGAGCGAACTTTGCAGAACAGCAAGGTAAAACAGAGCCTTGTCGAAAAAGTCTGCGCCAACGAAGATGCCTTTGAGATTCAACCGCAGTTGCTCGACATGAGTGACAAGGAGCTGGCCCGCTGCCTTATCGAAGGCGTGATGCTGCAGAAAAACAATCTCAGCCGCTTTCTCAGCCATGAGCGTTATGCTCTCAGGCCCCTGCACAACTTTTTCTTTACCAGAGACTCGGCGATTGCCATTGACAATCAGCTTCTGATCGCCAAAATGGCCAACAAGGTGCGAACCCGCGAAGCAATGATCATGGAAGCAATCTTCGACTTTCATCCGATGTTCGCCACCCGCACCATCAGCATTCCCGAAAACAAGGCATTTTCCGGCGCCAGAGTCGAAGGCGGCGATGTTCTGGTTATAGCCGACAACGTTCTGATGATCGGCATCGGCGCGCGCACCACGCCCCAGGCCGTCGATTTCCTTGTCGATTATTACTGCCAGAATGGCCAGAGCAAGCATATCATCGTGCAGGAACTGCCGCATCAGCCCGAATCATTCATTCACCTCGACATGGTTTTCACCCAGCTCGACCGCAATATCTGCATGATTTACGAGCCGGTCATTCTGCACCCCAATATGTTCAGAACCGTTCATATAGAGATTTCTGGCGGGGAAGTGGCCAAGATAAGGGAAGAGCTCAACCTGCTGACTGCGCTGGCCAGGCTTGGCATCGAACTCGAAACCATCAGCTGTGGCGGCAGCGCTGACCTGTGGACGCAGGAACGCGAACAGTGGCACAGCGGCGCCAACTTTTTTGCGATCGCGCCTGGCAAAATCATTGGCTACCGGCGCAACATCAACACTATCGAAGAACTCGACCGCAAAGGCTTCACTATCATCGACGCTACCGACGTCGCCGAAAAAAAAGTCGATCTGAAAAATTATAATCGCTGTGTCATCACCATTGACGGCTCTGAGCTGTCGCGAGGTGGCGGTGGCTGCCGCTGCATGACCATGCCGATAAGACGCAGGCCGGTCTAGGTCTTGCGTTAATGCTCTCAGCGAGTATAATTAACAGATACTTACATTAAAGAGGTACAATGCAAATGAAATTGAAGACGTTAGTCGCGCTCGTATTAACGTTTTTGGTGATGGCATGTTCTGTTCAGGCCAACAGCTTTGCCGATTGGGCCGATGAAATAGCCCAGGATCTGCGAATCGAGATACTTCAGAACAATTATGCGCGCAGGCTGGTTTTTCCCAAAAAGGATCGCATACCAACCGTTGCGCGAGCCGAAGGCAATGACACTGTAATCTTCAGCAATATTCACGATAATAACGAGCTATGGACAGGCCGTTTTCCTGTCAGCCAGCTGAAAAGCGCAGAGATTATGAATATTCCGATTGCCCCGGGGGTCTTTCATTTCGGCACTCTTTTTCATTTCAATGAAGCTGTAACCCTTACCAACCATAAGGGTGAAAGCAAGCAGATCAAAGGGCTCCTGATGGGCACCGGCCCGGAAAAGGACTTCAGCGTTCAGGGCATAGCCGGCTTTCAGCTGATTCAGATGCGTGCCTATTCAATCGAATTCTACGAAAGCAAAGCACCTGTTAAAAAAGAATACCGACATCTGGTCAACACAAAAAAGGTCGATCTGGGCATGTTCTTTCTCGCACACGCCGAAGAAACCGCGCGTCTGGCAGCAATGACTTATCTTCGCGCGCTCAGTGCAGAGAATCCTGAGATTTCAGACCATCTCGTTTTTCAAAAGTATAATGTGCTGGGTGCCAACTGTGTTTCGAGTGGTATTCAGAACCTGGCCAGAGCCATCAGACCGGAGTATCAGAAACCTTTTCTGAAAATGGGCAAAAAAGACATCAGCAGACTCGAATCATTAAGTGCCGAAAAATTCATATTCTGGATCAATGCCTGGCACCAGGTCAGTCTTCAGGCTCTTAGAGGCATAGTTGGCCGATCTCCTGACCAGAACAAATTCAAAGAACTCGAAGAATTTCATAATCAACTGCGCCGCACGAATCTGATGTCGCTGCCATGGCGCGCCAAGCCCCTCATAGACTGGGCCACCAGATAGAATTGACAAGCTGCGAACTGCTCACTGCGAAAACTCCAGGTGGCAACCGCGCCGCTGATTCACGCTTTCATGCCTTTTTCAAAAAAACTTTGCGTCTGCACAGTTTTTTTATCAATGAGTTATTGCGCAAAACTGATGATTATAATATATAAAATGAAGGGGCTGATGATTTCAGTTCCAGTGCGCTTTCCGGTTCTCGAAGTTTCCATGTTGAGAATTTTCGCTTAATTATCAGGAGGAAAATATGGGTAAAGAACTGAAAACTAAAAAAGAAACCAAAAAGGCTCCGGCCAAGTCACCGAAGGAAAAGAAAGAAGCCAAGAAGCTTAAAAAAGAATCAAAGTAACTGTAATACAGCTACGAACGACTATCCGCTGAGAGCAATCTCAGCGGAGTTTTATTACAGGTAATTCCGGGGACACCTTAGAATGGTACTAAGTTAACGACAGGTCTAAGCTCAGATGTTTTACTCGTGCTCAGCGAAGCGGTGCTCGTGAGTCGATGCGCGCTGTATCCACAGGCGCATCGACACTTGGCCATC
>CAZMWO010000310.1:0-262 GCA_964569565.1 uncultured bacterium
GTTGACAAGGTTTTCCTCAATATCCGCCAGACCCGCGTCGATTTCAAATATCTGCTCAGGTATCATGAAGACACTGAGTCGTTCTTCTCTGACCTCACAGTTGATCTCTATCCGAGCGATAAGACCTTCTATCGCTTCGGTGTCGAAGATATCGGCGGCGCCGACGCGTTCAGCCTCATGGTGGCCAGAAGTGCCGATACCAACTTCGTTAAACGCGGCGGTATCATCAGTTCCAAGGTTGGCCTTGGCTTTGATTACTATC
>CAZMWO010000310.1:272-4720 GCA_964569565.1 uncultured bacterium
TGCCGACTTTATCGATACTACCGATTCTGAAATCAGGCTCAAAGCCGGCTATCTGATGACTGAGAACATCAGGTTCGAACTGCGAATCGACGATGCCATGGATAAGAGGGATGTGAACTTCGGCATTGAATATAAATTCTAATTTCTCAGTAAAATACATGCACGTGCGTGATGCGGTGCTGCAGAAACCGCGTGTGCTGCTGGTGACTACCGGCGGCACAATCACCATGCTGCGCGGCGCCAACGGCAGTCTTTACCCATGCGAAGATGCAGGCAAGCTGCTCGAACGAATTCCCGAGCTCAATACTCTGGCAGATATTGATATTCTTCCGCTGGCCAGCGTTGATTCAAGCGATATTACGCCGTCGATCTGGTTGACGATAGCGCGCGCCATCTTTCAGCGCATCAAGGAATACGACGGGTTCGTGGTGACGCATGGCACCGATACTTTGTGTTATACAGCCGCCGCACTCTCTTTCATGCTGCAGGAACTCAGCAAGCCGGTCATCATTACCGGCTCCCAGGTGCCGCTTGAAGAAATCGGTTCTGACGGTCGCGCCAATCTTATCAATGCCGTGCGCGTCGCGATTTCAGACCTGGCCGAAGTCGCTGTAGTATTCGGCTCTCTGATCATCAGAGGCACCCGTGCAAAAAAAACGTCGGTCTTCGACATGCAGGCCTTTATTTCGGTTAACGATGTGCCTCTTGGCACCATAGGCCTGGCCATCAAGTTCAGCAGCTTCGCCAAAACCCGCAGCCGGCGAAAACCGCTGCTGCGAACTTCCCTCAATGAGAACGTGTCGCTCATACCGGTTTATCCCGGTATGAAGCCTGATATTATCGATTATATCGCGAGTTGTCATGATGGCATCGTGCTGGAAGGCTATGGTGCCGGCAACATACCCACCGGCGAAAAATCATTGGTTCCTGCTATCAGCGCGGCTGTGTCGCGCAATGTGCCGGTAGTCGTCTGCACCCAGTGTATCGTCGGGTCGACCGAGATGGAACTTTATCAGGTCGGCCGGGCGGCGCTTGAAGCCGGCGCCATACCGGCAATGGATATGACCCCTGAGGCGACTTTGGTTAAGCTGATGTGGGTGCTGGGTCAGACAGATGACATGGGTTCGATCGATTCGATGATGCAGAAATGCTTTGTCGGAGAACTTCACGAGGTCAGCTGAATTTGAAAACATGCCCGGAATGCCAGAAGCCGGTTACCGTGTCTCTGCTTTACTGCACCACCTGTGGTGCTGATCTCAGCCAGCCGGCCGGGGGAAGGCGCGAGAGAATCCTGCTGGTGCTGACCCCGTTTTTTCTGATTCTTCTGGCGGTTACCCTGAGCGTTGAAGCAGGCGTGATTGACGCGGTCGATAGCGGTCTGGCTTTTGGCGGCGGTCTTGCCCTGATTTATCTGTTCTCATCTTTTCTGTTCTGGTTAATGACTTATGTTTTCAAGCTGCCGGCGCTGGCGCAGAGTTTCTGGCAGGCCGGACTGGCTTCAACTGCCAGTTTTGTCGCTTCAGTATTGCTGGCTTTTCAGGTTGGCGAACTGTTTGCCAATGAATCAACAGCAGCGGTAGGGCCGGTTCAATACCATTTTGCCGTGCTGGAAACCCTTGCGGTAATTTTTCTGCCGGTTTATTTTGCCGGTCTGCTGGCGGTTTCGGCGCGGGCGCGTGTAAGCAGGTTTCCTGAAAGCGCGTCAAACAGTTTCCTCAAGGTGCTGTTCAGTTATGCTTTTCTGCTGATACCGCTTTGCGTGGGCATGCTGGCGGCGATTACAGATATTGCCCAGCCGGCGGCAAAACAGGCCATGGTTCGGGCACGCGTGCTGTATGAATTGCAGGCCGCCGATCTTGCTTTAAGTGTATTAGATGAGGCATTGGCGGCAGATGAGACTTTTGCGCCGCTGCACTTTCTCAAGGGCATCACGATTCTCGATTATCCGGTCGAAAAATACTCGGCCGAAGATGCCGTAAGACATCTGGCGCGCGCCAACGAGCTGCAACCAAAGTTACCTGCCTGGCTGTACCGGCTGAGCATGGCTTATGATCGTGACCGGAACGGGGCCGGCGCCATAGCCGCCGCCAGTGAGGCAGTCGGGTTGCTTTCGGGCGATGCTTTTCTCTGGCAGTATCTGGGCGATCTCAATATGAAATACAAGCGTGGGCCGGCATCTGTTTCGGCTTACAAGAAGGCTCTTGAACTGACGCCAAACGATCCGCTTCTTCTTAACAACCTGGCTTATACAATGCTTGAGCTCGATATGGATCTGCCACAGGCGCTCGAAATGGCGCGAATGTCGGTTGAGCTGCTGCCCGACCGTGTATTTAATCTCGATACTCTCGCCTGGGCTTATTACCGGAACGCACAATATCCTGAGGCACTCGAGATAATGAATGCGATTTATACCGGTCGCAGCGAAATTTCACCTGAGATAGACTTTCATTATGCCAGCATCCTGCATGCCATGCGCTTGCTGAAAGATCCTCTTGAAACTTTTGACAAGCTGCTTGCCCGCCCCGAAATCGCGGCCGACCACAATCTTTTTCAACAGATCTACCAGGCCCGTTTAGAAGCCGAATCCGATGTGGCTGAAGATGCCGGATCGACAGATTCATCGCCAGGGCTTAACAAAGATCAAACAGCTGCCGATAAAACGCCTGAACAGGTGAGTTCAGGCTCGGTCGAAGCCGTAATTCCTGAAGAACCTGCAGTACCGCCGAAAAATACGCCGGGAGAAGCACTCGATGAAGATTAACGGACTCAGGCTCGTTGTCTGCGCTTCGCTCGTTGCGCTGGTTCTGATTCTGTGCATGCCGGCCGAAACTCTGGCTGTTTTGCATATCGACACCAGCTACAGTGGTAAATTTCGTAACACCCAGGGCTACGCCAAGATTCTGGCCGACCTACCGTTCGTTTACCAGGAAGCTTTTCAGAGAATAGAACGTTCTCTCGGCATTCCGGCGCGCGAGCAGATGTATGTCGTGGTGATGTTTTCCGATCACCTTACCTACAAAGGCTTCCGGCTGCGGGGCAAGCGTCAGTCAATCCGCACCGCCAACCGCACCGTGATTCATTACATTCACATCGATCTCGATTTTCTCATCAATGGCCAGGCAACCCTGCTTGAAGAGATGACGCACGAAATGACCCACGCGATTATGGCTGATATCATGGGTTTGCGTGAATACGACAGCATGCCGATGTGGATCAAGGAAGGCACAGCAGTGCATGCGGCCGATCAGGGTCAGGCGCGCATTCGAGCGCTCACCCGGCGTGGCTTCGATATCAACGCCATCGGCGGCGAAGATGAAAATATAGAGGGTAACCCGATTTCGCTCGAAAAATACGTCGAGAACTATCTAAAAATAAGGTTTCTGCTGAAAACCTTCGGCAGCAGCGCCCTGCATCGCTTCGTTAAGCGGCTCATGCAGTCGGGAAACATCAGGCAGGAGCTGGCGGTATGCTTCAACGGCTTGACCGAAGAAGTCATGAACCAGTATGCGCAGGACTTCGTAAAAGCAACGTTGCTTGATAATGCCCGACCGGTCGCTTCACAGGAAAACCTGCAGCGCGGCGTCAGGTTTTTCGATGAAGGTGAATATCTTTCGGCGCGTCTCGCGCTGACCGATGCTTTATATGGCGGTCTCACCGACAACGAATTTCAGACGGCGGCCTATCTGCTGGCCGAATGTTACATTCAGGAACGCAACCCGCAGGGCGCTCTCAACCTTCTCAAACAGTTCAAACCCGATCCGCGCAATGTTCCCGTAGACCGCTACGAATTTTTGAGCGCCTATTCAGAATACGCCATGGGCCTGGTCACCAACGCCTATTTCGGTTTCAAAAAGGCGTTCGAGACCTCCAACAATCAGGCGGTGCGCGAGGGTGCCCTGTATTATATCATCAGAATTCTCATCGAACTGGGCAACCGCGCCGAAGCCGACCGTGTCATGGCCATGCTGCGCGAGCAGTTTCCCAAAAGCAATTATCTCATTCTCGCCGGCCGGGTTCTCTCGTCGCAATAATACCTGACCGCAGATTTTTCCTGTCATTCTGCGCGAAGCGAAGCGTAGTCGCAGAATCCATCCTTGTCTGATTACTAAGCTGGACAATGAGCTCGTTTTTTGCCGGAGAATTGCCGCGCTCAACTTCGTTGACAGGCGCGTGCACGGCGTGTTACCTTACTTTGCCCTGATGATGCCAAATTCTGCATGCAAAGGAAAAGAGTATGAAAGCCAAAATTCAGGAAGCCGCTGATTTTATCAATAAAAAGGCCCCGGTTAAGCCAACCGTAGCATTGGTGCTGGGTTCCGGGCTCGGTAAATTTGCCGATTCTCTCAAAAACGCGGTTGCCATTCCTTACGAAGATATCCCGCATTTTCCGGTTTCGACGGTCAAGGGCCATGCCGGCAAACTGGTTATTGGTGAAGCCGGCGGCAAAC